>NZ_JAZHPY010000059.1:0-6833 GCF_036711655.1 Wolbachia endosymbiont of Pentidionis agamae
CAGCAAAAAAGTACAGCCATGCTTCCAATTAAAGATTTACAGTATTTTTTCTCTTGAATAATAACCTTCAGAAAAGCAAGGCTACATGCTAAGTAGATAAATAAAAATGACACTACAGAGATATCAATTATTGAAGTCATTTGCTCAGTAAAACTTTTGTTTGACGTTAGAATAAGCAAAATTAACACTCCCAAAGTACTGAGTACTATTCCCCAAAATGGAGCATTATGCTCATTTTTTTTGGAAAAAAATTGCGGCATTAACTTGTCTTTTGCAAGACCCAATGTGACTTGTCCATCAGCTAAAAACCAAGCGTTTAAATTACTTATGGAAACGATAAAAGCAATAACAGAAATAATCAAATACCAATTACCTGGAAACATAATTTTGACTGCGTCAACATATGGCGCTTTTGAACTGGCCAGGTCATTACCACTTATCAATCCCATAATTGAAAGACTATTCATGAAATATATTACAGCAACACAGACCGTTCCAAGCACAATGGCCATTGGTATTGTTTTAGATGGATTATTAACCGATCCTGCAGGTGCTGTTGCTGATTCAAGTCCAATAAAACACCATAGAGTTAAAAGCGTAGATCTGGCAAAAGTTTGCGATATTGTAAAATTTGATACTTCCTCACTTACGATAAAATTATTTCTATCAAAAAAAAATAATCCTGCTATTGGTATTGCAAGAAGTGCAATTATTTTAATAATGGTGAGCAGAAGCTCAACACGGCCAGCAGTAATTACCCCTCTTAAGTTTATTAGCATAATAGCTAAAATTAATATTATTTCTAAAAGCAAACGTATATCTTGTATGTCATCATAAAAAAGTGGAGCTAAATAACCAATACTTGCAATTGTCACAGATGTTGAACTAACCCATGAACTTACCCAATAAGTCCAACCGACAAAGAACGCTGTGTTAGATCCAAAAGCATGCTTCACATAGACATGAGGACCGCCTGTTTGGGGAAATTTTTTGCAAAGCGAAGCAAAAACTAGAGCAAGAGATAAGGCTCCTAAACCAGATATTATCCAACTTATGAGACCGTACATTCCATATGGAGCTAAACTTATTGGTATCATAAAAATTCCAGATCCAATTTGACTACTAATTACTAAAGCAAATACTGCAAAAAAACCTATCTTTTTAGACACAATTATGTTTTGAATTCAATAGGTGAATTGTGATAAAAATATTGAAGAATTCAATAAATAAGTTGAAAGCATTTTATTATTGTAGTACTATATAATTAGTAGTAATAAATTAACATGAGGAAAAATATGATTAATGATTTAATACATGAACAAAAGGTTGATATTTTAAGTAAACTTGAAAGTATAAAAGAAAATGATGTGATTAAAATAGAATCCAGCTTAGATGGCAAATCTATCAATATCGCAATAGGTAATATTCTTAATGGTTCATTTAATAAAAAATTAGAATTGAATAATATAGAGGTTCCTAGAATCAGTGTTTTCTCCAATCTTTTGTGTGAGAATGATGAATGTCATGGTGAAATAACAGCAAATTATAAGTTAATCGCTACAGATTACAACATCAATACTGATCTTAAACTTCCGATTGAAACAAGTAATAAACATAATTTTCATGATAGTATCTGCTTTAAAGATTTGTATATCAATTTAGAAATCTTTGATAAAAATAATAATTACTTAAAAAAATATAGCGCCGAGATTGGTTTAGGGCAGTATGACCATCATAATTATGAGTTCTGTCCTACAATACACAATTTTAACTCTATTGAAGTTTAAGTATCAACTTCTTTCAAATGTACAGAAAGAAAACCTGCATCTAGTAGAAGGTGATTTAAATCATTTAGTTGCACTTCATTTTAAGTTAGAGTAATTGCTAGATTTTTATAACTTTTTAACTGAGGGGTATTTATTGTATGGAGGTGATATGAAAATAATGGTTGGTAGTGCAAGTAAAGAATTGGGAAATGCGCTATCCAGTAAACTTAACATAGAGCTTTCACCTGTTAATATGTCTAGATTTTCTGATGGTGAAACAAATATTGAGATAGCTAGAGGCTTACATAACAATGAAGTTTATATATTGCAATCTATCTCTCCTCCGGTAAATGATAACTTAATGGAGCTTCTTTTAATAATTGATGCAGTTAATAGAGTTGGTGCTAAAAAGATAACAGCTATTATTCCTTATTATGGGTACAGCAGACAAGATAGAATTATTAAAAGTGGCAATATGTCCTCTGCTTTAAGTGCTAAATTAGTTGCGGATTTAATTCGAGTTGCAGGTGTAGATAATATTATTGTTATTGATCTGCATTCAACCCAAGCTGAGGGTTTTTTTGATGCACCGGTTACTAATTTAAGTTGTTTTAATGTATTTATTGATTCTATAAGAACAGAAAGTTCAGTAATTGTTGCACCTGACATTGGAGCAATTAGCAGGGCACGTTCTTTTCTAAAAGCCTTCGAAGAAAAGAAAGATATAAAGTTAAGTCACAATATTGTTGTGATAGATAAGCATAGAGAAAAAGCAGGAGTATCTCATGTTATGAATGTAATAGGGGTTGTTGTAGATAGAGATTGCATAATCATTGATGATATAGTTGACTCTGGCGGCACATTATGTAACGCAGCTTCAGCATTAAAAGATAATGGAGCAAAGTCTGTAATAGCTTGCATAACTCATGGCGTACTTTCTGGAGGTGCAGTAAAAAAAATTAATTCTTCTGTTCTAGATGAGTTAATAATTACAGACACCATATTCCATAAATTTGAAAAAAATAATAAAATTAAAATTATTTCAGTAGTAGATCTTCTATCTGAGCTAATAATCTAAAAGGAGGTCAAATGTCAAACAAATCAACAGCAGATATAATTTCTTCGCTTGTAGAATTTGTAAGCAAAAGACAAGTTACTATCAGCAAAGACGAGATGACGAAAATTGTAAAATTAGTTAGGATTAAGTTATCAGATGATGAGTTTAAACATTATTCTAAAGAGCTTTCAATGTTAGATTGGATACGTGATACTTTATCACATGTTAATACTAAGGATGTGTTGCCAGTACGTTATGGTAGTATAGATAGTGATGAATATATTAGACACGATGTTATAGATTGTGAAGATAAAGAAGATAAGATATTACTCAACACAGAGTCTGAAAATGGATATTTTATAGTACCAAAAGTTGTGAATGATTGAATTTCTTTATAAATAAACTTTAAACAATGCTTAAAAGCAATTTATAATATAAAGACTCTAAACTTTAAGAAGTCAGTAGATAGGTGAAAGTTTAGATTCTAAAAATAGAATTTAGCAAATTTGAAAGCATATATGATAGGGCTATGCTCTTGTCAAGTTAAATAAAGGTATTATAATTATGATTATTTAGATTAGTTTTTTTCATCTTTAATATAAATTGTACTATAGTAAATATTTTGTTATGTTAAGTTTTGCTGGTTTTTTTTCATTCTTTTTAATATTATCTATCATAGTTTTTATACACGAATATGGACATTATATTGTTGCTAAGTTCTTTAAAGTTAAAGTTGAATCTTTTTCTATAGGGCTGGGGCCTGAGATCTTTGGTTTGAATGATAAATCTGGTACTAGGTGGAAATTAAGTTTAGTTCCTTTGGGTGGGTACGTAAAAATGCTAGGTGATACAAATGAAGCAAGTGTTTCAACTGCTGAAAAAGAATTAACTGATGAGGAGAGATTACATGCATTTTGCACAAAGCCATTGTACCAAAAATCAGCCATAATTTTCGCTGGTCCATTTGCAAACATATTGCTTGCAATTGTAGTTTTAACAGTACTCTTTTTTAATAAGGGTAGTAATAATATACAACCTATAGTTGGCAATATTGTAGAAAACAGTCCTGCACAAGAAGCAGGATTATTGCCTGGTGATTCTATAACTTACATGAATGGCCATAAAATAAAACATTTTGATGATATTGTGCGCATGGTCTTACTCAATCCCCCTGAAGAAAAAATTGAAATTCAATATCAAAGAAATAAAGAAGAATATAAAGCTGATCTAAAACCAAGAATCATTGAAGGTGAAGATGCTTTCGGTAATATAATTAAAAAACAAAGTATAGGTATTACTTCCACTAATTTAGTGGAATTTAAAAGCTTATCGATTTTTGCTTCCATAAACAAAGCAATTGAAGAAACTTATCATATGGTATATTCAACAGCGATATCAATTTATCAATTGATCTCAGGAAAAAGGAGTGTTGATGAAATAGGCGGACCAATAAAAATTGCTATGTATTCTGGACAATCAGCAAAAAAAGGTATCTTTACGACTTTATATTTTTTAGCCTTAATTTCTGTTAATATAGGTGTAATTAACTTATTACCGATACCAATTTTAGATGGTGGTCATTTGTTTCAATATATGATAGAGGGTCTTTTTCGCAGAAGAGTAAGTATAAGATATCAAAAATATGCAGCTGCTGTTGGAATATCCATCTTGTTTTCTTTGATGGCTATAGCAGTATTTAATGATGTAAAATATCTTTTTATGTCATAAAGTATGCAACAAACATTTTATGTACTAGTCTTTTTTCTTTTTAGCTGCAATTTTCTTTCTGCTCAAGTTATTGAAAGAATGAAAATAAAAGATATTATATATATTGGAAATGAACGTGTTAGCAATCAAACACTAAGTCTCTATGTAACGCTTAAATCTGGCGATTATATCGATGATGATGTTTTAGATGGAGTATTAAAAAATCTATACAGCACAGGATTATTTAAGGATGTTGATATTCATATTGATGATAAACAAAATCTTAAGGTAATGCTTCAAGAGAATGCTTTGATTAGTAAGTTATTAATAAAAGGCAACAAATTATTCAATGATAAAGACTTAATGACTAATGTAATTAAGTCTAGGCCATTAAATATTTTAAATTATGCGAAACTGCAAAATGATATGATCAACTTGATTAATATGTATAGGAATAGTGGTAAAATGGATGCAAAAATTGAATATGAATTAATTAGCCTTGACAAAAATAGAGCAAATCTTATTTTTAAAATCAATGAAGGTAAAACCTATAAAGTGAAAAATGTAAGATTTATAGGCAATAAAAATTTTTCTGAAGGTGAGTTAAAGAAAGCTATAAATGCACAATATAATAATCTATTTAGTAAATTATTTAGTGCTATTTTTAATGGTGTAAACAATCATTTACCACAATATTTGCTCATTAAAACAGAGATGATTGACTCTTTTTACTCATCACATGGCTATGTTGACAATGACGTACAGCCTATTATTGAAATTGATAATAGTGGTAATAATAGAATTAAGGTACTGTTTTTAATCAAAGAAGGTCGGCAATATCTATTTGGAAAGAATAATGTTAACGTTAATGCCGATATTCAAGATCATAATTTGAATGTAGAAATTCTAAATTTAGTAGAAGAAAATAACGGCAAAGTGTTTAATAGGCTAAAGATTACAAATATATTGGATAGGATGCATAAATTCCTTAATGATAAGGGATATGTGTTTGCAGAAGTTGATGTAGAGTATGAACAACATGAAAACGTGATTGATGTAAATTACAAAATATCTCCAGGCAGCAGAATTTATGTAAATAATATTATTATTGATGGAAATAATCGTACTTTAGATCATGTTATAAGAAGTAAATTAAATATAGCAGAAGGAGATCAATATAATACACTAGAAATTAAGAAAGCACGCAGAAGGTTAGAAAACACTGATTTTTTTGAGTCCGTAAAAATAAACAGTTACAAGATACGTGATGATACTGTTGATTTTCATTTAAATGTAAAAGAAAAGAAAACTGGCAATATTTTTGCATCAGGTGGTATATCTTATCCTGGTGGAGGATTAATAAATATAGAACTTAAAGAAAGAAATCTTTTTGGAACTGGTAAGGAATTATCTTGCATTTTCAATAAGAGCTCACAGTCATCCTTAATAGATATTGGGATTACAGAGAACAACTTTAATAATTCTGATACATCATTAGGTATAAGCGCATTTCATGAATCACAAGATAAACCTAATAGTAGCTTTAGTAGCAGTAATTCAGGTATCATGACGAAGTTATCATACAAAGTCATAGATGATCTGATTCTTTCCCTACGTTATTTTTATAAATACAATAATATTTATAATGTGAGCGATAGTGCATCTATATTAGTAAAAGCACAGAAAGGAGAAAAGAAAATTTCAGCAGTAGGTTATACTTTGAGTTATAACAAATTAGATAATCTATATGAACCAAAAAATGGATATCTCTCGCGATTTAGCCAAGATGTTGCTGGGCTGCCAGGAGGTGACTTGAATTATATAAAATCAGAATTTTTATTTTTTTCTACGCGTTCTCTGCTTAGTAAAATTGATGATAATATAACGCTTAGTGTTAAGGTTGGAGTAGGTTACAATTTTTCGTATACCGATGAAAAGCTAAACCTCAGCCAACACTTTTTTAAGGGTAGTAATGAAATTAGAGGTTTTGATCTTTCTGGTATTGGACCAAGGGATATAGGAACAAAAGCACAGTATTCTCTGGGGGGGAAGTTTTATTTTCATGGAACTGGACAATTAGATTTTCCAATACCAAAATTATATGACCACTCTGGGATCAAAGGATCATTATTTGTTGACTATGCAGCTCTTTCTGGATTAGACTATCAAGATAAAAGCTATATGGACAGTAGGCGTTTAAGAATGTCAACAGGTTTAGGCTTTTCAATGAAGTCTCCTTTTGGTAAATTAAGGTTTTATCAAAGTCTTCCTTACTTAAAGGAAAACCGAAATCAAACCTTAAT
>NZ_JAZHPY010000005.1:0-24831 GCF_036711655.1 Wolbachia endosymbiont of Pentidionis agamae
CTGATATCTTTTCCCATTTTTAATAACTATTCTTTTCTATCTTTGAGTAAATACTCTCAAAAGCTTATAAGCATGCAGCTTTTAAAGTTGCAAACATTTTGCAAAATGATTCACCACGTTCTTCAAAATTTCTCCATTGATCAAATGAAGCACATGCAGGTGAAAAGAATATAGTTGCTTCTTTTTTGTCATGCAACGCTTCCTGATAAGCTAAATTAAATGCATTCTTTAAATTACCGCATTTTACAAAAGAAACTTTGTTTTTTAATGTATCTGCAAAAACATCTGTAGATTCACCAATCAAAAATGCTTTTTTGATCCGTTGAAAATAACTTTTTAGTGGTTCTATACCTTCTTTTTTACTTCTCCCTCCAACGATCCAATATATATTTTTATAAGATAGAATTCCTTTTTTGGTTGATTCAGCATTAGTTGCTTTGCTATCATTTATAAAAAGTACATTTCTTATTTTACCTAGCATCTCATTTCTATGTCTTAACCCAATAAAGGATGTGATTCCGTTAATAATGATATCACTATCTATTCTTAATAAGCTACATACAGCATACGCAGCTGCTATGTTTTCTGCATTAGACGCTAAATCTATTTTTGTTTTATTAATTAGTATTTTCTTTCCATAAACAAATAGATTATTACCTATTAATGATATTCCTTGTTTCACCATAGTTTTTATAGAAATTGGAATTTTATTTTGAATGAAATTATTAAATATATTAAAAGTTATCTCATTATCATATCCTATAACTGCAACCTTACTGTTACTTATTAACTTAAATTTGGCTTCTATATATTTTTCCATATTTTCATATCTATCCAAGTGATCTGGAGTGATATTTAATAGAACTGCTATGTCTATGCTAAACTTGCTCATAAGATCTAATTGAAAAGATGATAATTCAATAACATAAATTTCTTTGTCCAGACTAAAATTAAGAACAGGATTACCTAAATTACCCCCAATATCTACAGTTTTTCCAGCAAGCTGTAATATGTGTCCTATGAGCGATGTTGTAGTTGATTTACCATTTGTTCCAGTTACTCCAATGATTTTGGGTTGAGGATCTTTTTTAGCAATAATTTCAAGAAACAGTTCAATGTCTGATTTTATCAAACAGTTAAACTTCCTAGCTAACTTTACCACCCAATGCGGAGATGGGTAAAGAATTGGTATGCCAGGACTTAAAATTAATGCTACTATCTCTTGCCAATTATATTTTTGTGGATGAAGAAAATTACATTCACTGTGTATCTCCTTTGCTTTTAGAATTTCCTCTTTATTATCATCCCATGCATATACTTTCACTTTGTTACTCATAAAGTTATTGATAGCAGATAATCCTGTTTTCCCAAGGCCAAATACTGCTATACTTTTACTCTTATATTGATCAAGTGCCTGCATAAAAAATTATTCTTTATAGTAAAATTTACCTGCTCTTAGGTTTTATTGCAGCATATATTCAACCTATGAATTATAGACAGAGAAGAACTTAACGCTGATTAATGATACTCAAGTCTAAAAATTAGGCAAATCAGCTTTGTTTACTAAATGCTCTACACTATCTAATTCCATTTCAGTACACTGCTTTTCTTCAGCAGTCAAACCCAATACATAACCACTTGCAAAATCAACCATATTAGCTGCTACGACTCCTATTCCTATTCCAATTGCTACTCCACACCATGATGAAAATATATTAGTAGAAATAAATCTTGAAGCAAGTGCACCCAAACCAGCTCCTAATGCAACATTCAATATAATGCTAATGCTAAAAAAAGCAATGGTCTTCTTATATGGTATAGCAGTAGACATGAAAACATCTTTGTCGAGGCAGTTATACTTAATAGTAAAACCTATCAATACATTGAGAAGCATGAGAAAAAGAGTATAAGGTATAAAACCTATAATTCCACCTATAATAAAAGGTGATAAGCTAGTGAAACTCAGACTAAAACTTACCACTGCACTAATTAAAGCTATCACTACTGATGCCAATAATGAATCATTGTCCTGATCACCAGTAATACAACACTTAAATATATGATCTACTTTATCCTTCTTTACCAGCTTGTAGTACCCTTCTTCATTACATTCTATATAATACTCTCTATATTTAGCCACGTAACACCTATAATAAAAAAAAAACAACATAATTAATTGAAGTATCAACTTTAGTCTATTTGCTGTATAACTTCAAGTGAGTCAAGTTAATTTAATGTTTAAAAACATATTTACATTTAGTTTTTTCACAGCTATTTCAAGAATATCAGGCCTAATTAGAGATATATCTATAGCTAATATTATTGGTGCATCTCTGCTTACAGATATATTCTTTTCTTCGTTCCGTCTTACAAATTTATTTCGTGCGTTTTTTGCTGAAGGAGCATTTACCACTGCTTTTATACCATTATATTCAGCCAAACTATACGATAAAAAATTAGCTTATAGTTTTGCAAGTAAGATATTATCTATCACATCTATTTTACTAATATTGTTTTGTCTAATGATGCAAATCCTGACTCCACATATAATTAAAATTTTTTCTCCAGGGTTTGTGAGTAGCCTAAATAAATTCACTCTTGCTGTAACTTTATCAAGAATTATGCTACCTTATATATTATTAATCTCAATTGCTTCTTTAATAGGTGGAATGTTGCAAGTGAATCAAAATTTTATTCCCACAGCTATTTCTCCAATAATTTTAAATCTTTGTTTGATTGCTAGTTTATTTATACCATATGTTGTTACTCCTGCACATAATCTTGCTATAGCTGTGTTAATAGGGGGTATTATGCAAATAATACTAATGATATTTAGCTCATATAAATTAAATATAAACCTCTGCTTTAATTTTAAAATAGACAGTGAGGTAAAGATATTTTTTAAGCAATCAGTGCCTGCAATCATTAGTAATTGTATGACTCAAATAAGCGTATGGATTGACACCATAATGGCAAGTATGATACCAAATGCAGTATCTTATATATATTATGCTGATAGAATCAATCAATTACCTCAGGGAATGATAGGTACCGCTATAGGAACAGTATTACTTCCTTTAATTTCACAACAAAAGAATGATACAGAAAATATAATAAAAATACAAAATAAGGCCATGAACATTGGGTTAATTCTTATTATACCAATAACTGCTGGATTATTAATCATTCCAGATATAATATTAACAACTCTTTTTTCCTACGGAAAATTTGATCCTTATGCTGTACAGCAAACTGTCCCTACACTGGTAGCACTTTCTTTATCGTCGGTTCCATTTACTATAAATAAAGTATTATTACCGACTTTTTATATGAAAGGTAACTTTAAAATACCAACTCTATTTTCAATCTTTTGCCTTTTAATCAATATTTTAATAAACATCGTGTTAATGAATAAGCGTAAACACACTGGTATTGCTATCGCTACTACAACTTCTACATGGATTTATTCTATTTTGTTAATAACTTATTTAAAAAAAAATAATTTATATAATATTAACCAGTCTATATTAAATATAATAAAAGTATTGATATCTACAGCTATAATGTCTTTATTCCTATTTATTATCTCCAATTCTTTAGCAGATATGCTATACTTAAAAACAATCTATTTTAGATTTACTGTTTTGCTGATGTTAGTTCTTATTAGCGCAATAATATATTTATTTACTCTATGTATATTACTAAAAAAAGATCTAAATGATATAAAGTTAATGTTCAAACAAGAGTTTTAAATATGAGATTTCCTAAATACACTACATTATTTATTTTGTCCGTGTCGCTTATTTTATATGTAATTTCAGTATTTATAGATTTGAACAAATATAAAAGTGTAATTACAGAAGAATTAGAGAAAATATACAATGCTAAAATTTTTATTGGTGGAAAAGTTGAAGTTTCTATTATTAATACAGAAGTTATTATACATAATGTATATATCAAGCCTAATGCTAGCATCGGAAAACATCTGTCAGAACTAGTGACAATAGATAAGCTCAAAATCAAACCAGCAATTCTATCTTTACTTACTTTTTCATTTAAACCAAAATCAATCACAATATATGGTATAAAAAGTAATAAAAGTAATTTATCTAGCATGATCCAAATAAAGATAAATGATAATTTGACTGATGTAGTAATCAAAAAAGGGAGCATTTTTTTAGAAGAGAATTTTAGTGAAGATGGCATCATAACAATAGAAGACGTTAATATAAAAAATAAAAAAAGTAAAAAAGAGATATTCGGTAAAATAAATCTAGCAAATAGAAGCTACGCTTTTTCAAGTAAAATTGATGTCACACAACAAAATATTGATATTCAAGCAGATTCAGAATTACTAAAATTAAAATTAGTAGGAAATAAAAAACAAGAATTTTTTAATGGTAATTTGACATTAAAAATTAATAATAATACTAATATTTTTAGTAAATTAATCAAAGCTAGTAATGTTAATTTACTCTCTTATCTTATTCCAAAAGAAAGTATTACTATTTCATCCAACTTAGAAATAAATAAAGAGGAATTTATATACAGCGATTTGAAAATAAATTCAGACAGCATTGAGGCTAATGGCAAATTTAACAGAAATATTAAAAGTAACAATATTGATATTAATATCAACAGGCTCAAATTGGATACGTTCTTAAATTATAAAGAAAATATACAAATAAAAGACCTATTGGAATCCTTAAACACAAATGTAACAAAAAATTTAAATCTCAACTTAGTTATAGAAGCTAAAAATGTTAACTATTATGATACAATCTTGAGTAATCTACATGTTAGTGCACAAATAGCAAACGGCATAGGAAAAATCAATTCAAGCTTAAATTTACCAAAAGTGGATAGTAAACTTTTATTATCAGGAAAAATTTCAAATAATAGGACACTATCTCAATTTGATGGTAATCTTTCTATAAACGGAAGTGATTTTTCTTCAGCTTTAAAATGGCTTGCTCCATCTATTGAAGTAACTGAAAATAAAAAAAGTAAATTCTCATTAAATAGTAGATTACATATTGCTCCCAAGATATTTTTAATTTCAGATATTGAAATATTAAGCAATCAAGAAGTATATCAGGGTACAATAAAGGTAAAATATACAAAAAAAAATAATAATGTAGTTGATGGAGAACTCAACATATATAACTTAAACTTGAATAAATACAGTTATCCGTTAGAAAAAAGTTTGCCAAGGATAAAGTGGATAATTGGTTCAAAAACTCATCTTAATATTTCAGCTAATGTTAATGATTTAATACTTAACAATAGTAAAATCAGAAATTTAAGCTTTTTGCTGTATTCTCAAGAAAATGAGTTAATTACAGATATCATAAGAATGCATGGTGATCATTTAGATGCTGTTGGTAAAATCAAAGCATTAATAATTGGGAAAACACCATCAATTAAGGTAGATATCAAAGGTGATAAATTTAATGGCAATCTATTAAAACCATTAGGTTTAATAAAAAATAAAACAAACTTAGTAAATCATACAATAGAGTGGTCAAAAGAACAATTTAACTTTTTGGATGGATTTCAAAATTTCAATGGAAATATTAATATTCATATTAAAGAGTTTAAAACGAAAAATAGCAACTTAAAGGACTTTAGCTTAGACGCTGAGTTCAAAAACAGAATATTCACTATAAAACAATTGAATTATCTTTCTGAAGACTATGACGTAGCACTTCAAGGTTACGTAAGAATAGATAAAGAATATGCTATACATACAAGATTCTTTATTTCAGATTTAAAAGTGAATAATATTTTAGGTACAAGAGTACAGGGAAAAGTTAATTTAAGTGGTGCAATTAATGCTCAAGGAAAAAGTATGTATGATGCGATTAATAACTCGTTTGGACAAATTAGCTTGGAAGGGAAAAAAATAAATTTTTCTAATATAAATTTAGACTCGTTCATTAGCAAATTGCTTCTTGTTAAAAGCAAATCAGAAATAATAGCACTTACTAATTCTGATATGTATAACGGCAATACACTTTTCAAAAAAATTGTTGGAAGAGGAGATATTAAAGATGGTATTTGTTCAACAAGCTTAACATTTCATATAGAGAAAGCATCTGTATCAATGTCTGCTAATATACTTTTATTAAATGCCACAATGGTATCAATATTCAGACTATTTTTTATACCTAACCATCAAAGTGACCCTGTGCATATAGATATGCACATAGATGGTCAAGTTTTAAATCCTAAAATAAGCTTTGAAGTAGATAAGATCTATAGCACCTTATTTACAGAGAAAGACAAAAAATAATAAATAGTTTTTCACATTTTTAAACTTTTTATGTAGTTAGATTAAAATATATTTTAATCTACATTTGATTGAAGTATCATGTGATCTATATCTAGAACCTAAGTTTTTTCTTCATTTTTCGATGTGGTTGTAAATTTTATTCTATCTTAAGAGATAAAAAGACTAATTATGATATTTAATCATTTTTAACATAATGACGATATAATTTTTCTTTTCTGAATGTTAAGGGATTATATGGGTATTTTTCCAGAAAGTGAGCCTAAAGTGAGAGTAAAAAGACATGTTGCATTACCTGAAGAACCATCTATAGATGAAGGAATAACAGGTAATACTCCTATAAATTTTAACAATCCTGCGCACATTCCTACTACACCACCAGAAAGCACCATTAGCTCTAGTTATATAACTCCAAATAATCCAAATGACGTTGCAAACCTCGATGATTTTAATGATTACCTACCAGAAGAATTAGAAGATGATGCCTCTGGTTATGTATCACTATTAGATGATGATGTTGGAAATTTAAACGACTTTAGTGATTCAGGAATGTATGGTTCAGATATCTCTATTCAATCTGATGTTTCACCTGAAATGAATATGGAAGAAGAAGGTTTAGGAGAAGAACTTGAAAGTGGAGTAGAAGTAGTAGAAGCTACAGAAGTTTTAGGAGTAGAATCTGCAGAAGGAAGACACAGTTCCTGTTTTGGGATGGATTGCAGGAGGAGTAACACTTGTTCTGATAGGTACATTAACTTACAAGTTAGCTAAAGCTATAAATAAAAAACACGGTTTAGCAGAAGAAAAAGAGAAAAGAATTGATGAGATGGTAGAGAAAATCCAGAAAATAGAGGAGGATATAAAGAATTATATTAGTGATAAAACTAATCAAGTTCATGAAATGAAAGAATATTTGGATAATATGATCCATCAAAGATATAATATTACTAAGGAATTAAATTCTTTATTTAAAGAAAAAGGAATAAGCTTATATAAGCCAATTGAAGAAGCGAATAAACGAATTGAAGGATTAAAGCTTCAAGAAGCTGCTCTAGATAAAGTTGCGCATCAGCAATCATAGCTAATTTTAAAATTAGAAAAAATTATTGATAAAGAAGATAGTTTGAAGATTAAAGATAGTAAACAGCAAATAAAAATCAACAAAGAAGAGTTAACAAAGCTTGTAGAATTATTTGGCGAAGAAGAGGAGATAAGAAAAAACTTAGGCAGTGAAATCTCTAAAATTAAAGAGTAATCGTACATTCTACGTAATACTCTGAAGTTAAAATATCTAGAAAAAAAAGCATTAGAAAGTGTAAAAAAAGAGATTGATATAGAACAATATTTGAAAATATTACGCGATGAAGTTTGCGAAAATACGGAGAATAGTGATTCAACAATGCTGCGAGAAATTTGTCAATATGAACCAAAAATTGATACTGCAAGCTGGGATAATGACATCCGCATAATGAATTTACATGATCAAATGCAAATATAGCTTTACAGTAAACTCGCTAATTCGCAGCTTGCCTATAGAGAGGCCAATTATAACATATAAGATACACAATTTTTTTATTATAAGAGGTTATTATGGATTCTTTTTTAGACAATGAATATAAAGTTAGAACGAAAAGAAATGTATTTAATGAGGAAAAACAGCATACTACATCTAAAGTAGAACAAATAGCTGAGGTATTACAAGATATATCATTCACAGAACAAGCAAATCAGATATCACAACAACTGCAGCAAGCTGAACAATATGAAATACAAACGCATGTACTACTAGAGCAAGCTCAAAATATTAAACAATTACACTTAGCACGTGCATCATTATTACAATATCAAGAACAATTAGTACTACTAATACCACAAATCAGAACTTTATTCTCGCAAGTGCAAAATGATCAACAAGCAGAGCTAATGCTGCAATTAATATTAGAATATTCACAACATAATGCACAATTAGAAACACAAATGTAAGGTTTAATAATGCTATCTCAGTCATTAGGAATACCTAATTCAAATACAATGAATAACAATCAAGCAGAAGAAACTTCTAATAGAGAAAATATAGCAGTTGGAACATTGGAAACGGTAGAAAGTACTATAGAAGCCGAAGAAGCAGGAGTAGAAACTGAAATAGGAATAGTAGATGCTGCAGAAATTCTGGGTGAAGCAGCAGAGATTAGTACTGCAGTAGATGAAGCATCTGCAGGACTGCAAGTTGCAATAGGAGTTTCAGAAACGCTTCCAACTATCTTTGGGTGGATTGCAGGAAGTTTAACACTTGTTTTAATAGGTGCATTAGCTTATAAAATAGTTGAAGCTATAAAGAAAGAAGATAATTTAGAGAACAATAAAGTTAAAAGAATAGATCAAGTTGCAAATAGATCTTTAGAAATGGATGAAATGGTAAGGAAAATCTTGGAAATAGAAGAAAATGCCTACTATTATATCAATAGTAAGTCACATAAAAATAATGAAATAATAGAATATATGGATGATATAATTTCTCAAAGAGATATTATAGTTGAAAGGTTAGAATTTTTATGTAGAGAATATGGTATAAGTTTATTGAAATTAATCAGAGAAGCAGCTGAGCGAGCTAAAGAATTTACTCTTAGAGAAGATGCCCTAGATAAAATTGTGCATCAACAATCACAATTAATAATAAAGTTAGAAGGAATCTTTGATGAAAAAGGTTTTACTATTTAGGATAACAGAATACAGCAACAAACTAGCAAAAAAGAATTAGCAGAGCTCACACAATTATTTGATAAAGAAGCAAGAATAAGCAAAGATTTAAATAACCAAATTTCAGTCATTACAAATGAATCATACATTTTAAATAATACTCCGCAGCTAGGATATTTAAGAGAAAAAGCATTGGAAGATAAAATGATAGAGTTAGAAATAGAACTATGTTTAGAAACATTACGTGATAGAGCTTGTAAAAGCGCGACAGATAATGATCCAGAAGGATTACATAAAATCTGCATATATATACCAGAAATTGATACTTTAAAATTAAATAGTAACCTCACATATGACCAACTCTTATGATTAACTTGTAAATTATATTCAAACTGAATGGTAATTTTATTACTAACAGTTGCAGTCCTGCTAATAGCTGTATAGACTCTTAGTAAAGCTTATGAAAATGGAAGTTTGTTACTCATTTGATGATATTCTACTTTTACCTACATATTCAGATGTATTACCAAGGGATACGGATATAAAAACATATCTCACAAATAGTATAGAGATAAATATACCTATTATATCTTCTGCTATGGATACTGTTACAGAGTCTAGATTTGCAATAGCTATTGCTCAACTTGGTGGCATAGGTTGTATACATAAGAATCTATCAATAAATGAACAAATTATAGAGGTTAGAAAAGTAAAAAAATACGAAAGCTGGATTGTTTATAATCCCATTACAATTACACCATATGAAACAGTGAGTAAAGCAATACTGTTAATGAAAAAGTATAATTATTCTGGTATACCAGTAGTTACAAAACCAGAAAATAAGTTAGTTGGTATACTAACAAATAGAGATGTGAGATTCATTCAAAATACGAAAGTAAAAGTTTCTGATGTGATGACAAAAGATAAACTGATAACTGTGAGAGAAGGAATAAGTAGTGCAGATGCAATGGTATTATTACATAAAAACAGGATAGAAAAACTTTTGGTTGTAGATGAAAATTCATGCTGTGTAGGTCTTATAACAGTTAAAGATATTGAAAGATATAATCAATACCCAAATTCTTGCAAGGATGATAAAGGACGATTAAGGGTTGCAGCAGCAGTTGGTATTGAAAAAGAAAATGGGATAGAAAGGTGCGAAGCCTTGATTAATGAATCAGTTGATGCAATTATTGTAGATACTGCTCATGGACACTCTGCAAGTGTTATTAACACAATAAAAGAAATAAGAGCAATGTATCAAAACGTACAACTAATTGGGGGAAACATTGCTACTAAAGAGGCAGCTGAAGAACTAATTGATGCAGGTGTTAATGCTGTGAAAGTTGGTATAGGGCCAGGCTCAATATGCACTACAAGAATAGTTACAGGTGTTGGTATACCACAATTTTCTGCAATTGCAAGTGTTGCTGAGGTATGTAAAGCAAAAAATGTTAGATTAATTGCTGATGGAGGAATAAAATATTCTGGTGATATAGCTAAAGCTATTGCAGCTGGTGCAGATTCTGTAATGATTGGATCGCTTTTTGCTGGTACGTATGAAAGTCCTGGTGAGATTATTATGTATAAAGGGAGAGCATACAAGCGTTACCGCGGTATGGGATCTATTTCTGCAATGAAAGCAGGTTCAGCAAGTCGCTACTTTCAGGATAAGAAATCAAAACTGGTTCCTGAAGGAGTAGAAGGTAGAGTTCCATTTAAAGGATCAATATCGGAAGTAATTTATCAACTCACTGGTGGATTAAGATCCGCTATGGGATATACTGGTAATAAAAATATCGAACAGATGAAGAAAAAATGCAAATTTGTTGTTACTACAGCATTAGGTTTGAGAGAAAGCCATGCTCATGATATAATCATTACGCATGAGGCACCGAATTATAATTGCCTATCATTTGGGTTACAGGCTGATTTAGAATAGAATGGTAAATAATTGGGATTGCTAAACTAGACAGGTGAGAATATAATCTCTCCTTCAAAAGAGAAGTTATGATATGGTAAGCTACTTAGGAAGCAAAGCATATCATAAAAGAGCCTATACTACAAGTGCTTCAGCTATATAAAACTTGGATGTTAAAAAAATCAAGAGAATATAGTATACTTTCAAGCATTCTGTAGGGTTTAGGATTTCGATCAATAGGTCAGATCATCTTACTTAGAGTGCATTACCCATAATGTTACTTATATGTGACTATTATAACTTGAATTATGCTCTTTTATTTTTAATTCTTTAAGTATCTCACTTGCTCTATCTAAAATGGAATCAGGAAGACCAGCAAGCTTTGCTACGTGTATTCCGTATGATTCATCCGCAACTCCTTCAATTACTTCATGTAAAAATATAATTTCTCCATTCCACTTCTTTATTTTAACACAAAAACATTTAACCTGATTAAGGTATGTACTGACTGCAGCAAGTTCATTGTAATGAGTTGCAAAAATTGCTCTGCATTTATTTGTATTATGTATATATTCTATTACTGCTTGAGCAATAGATAGCCCATCATGTATTCCTGTCCCTCTACCAATTTCGTCAAGAATCACTAAAGAAAGATCTGTTGCTTGATTAACTATTGCTGCAGTTTCAGTCATTTCTACCATAAAAGTAGAATAACCTACAGCGATATTGTCCGTTGCACCAACCCTACTGAATATTTTATCAATTACTCCAATATGTGCGCTTTCTGCTGGTACAAAAGAACCCATATGAGCTAAAATTGCAATTAAAGCATTTTGTCTTAAAAAAGTGCTTTTTCCAGCCATATTTGGACCAGTAATTAAATGTATGCCAGATAAATCAATACTATTAGCAGCAAATTTACCATTAATTTCAATTACTGGATGTCTTCCATTGCAGATCCTAAACTCTTTACTGCTATCAACAATAGGTCTTGCATAATTATTCTGTACTGCAAGCTCTGCAAATGCTGCTCTAATATCAAGTTTTGCTAAAGCATGTGCAGAAACAGCAATTTTATCAGATTCTTTAGCAATCTTAGTACATAATTCATCAAAAATTTTCGTTTCTAAATTGATCATAGCATCATGTGCTGTAAGAATTTTATTTTCCAATTCCTTTAACTCATGAGTTGTATAACGAATATTATTTGCTAAGGTTTGCCTATGAATAAATATATCTGAAGAGATCTTATGATTAGATGAAATTTCAACATAGTAACCAAGTATATTATTATGTAATATTTTTAATGATCCAATACCGGTAAGATCGCAGTAAGAATTACGTAACTTGGTTATAAGTTTATTACTGTTTCTCAATGTATATAATAATTCAGATAATTCTTGACTATATCCTGGATTTATAAAACCTCCTTCTTTAACATTACTTACATTGTTGTTAAGTATAGCGCTATTTAGAATTTCAAGAAGATTTTCATGATTGCCTAGGTTCTTATATATAAGACCTAGCTCACTCTCGTCTGACTTTAATTCAGATATAAGTTCAGATAATGCTAGCATTTTCTCTAATCCTATTTTGAGTAGATTCACATCTTTTGGCGAGCCTCGTCCAAGCATTAAGCGTGATAATGACCTTTCAATATCTGGAACTCCAGAAAGTATTTCTCTTATTTTCTTACGAGACTGATCATTCTTGACAAGAAACTCAACAGTATTGAGCCTTAAATTTATTGCTTGTGAACAAATAAGCGGTGAGGCAAGCATTTGTTTCAATAGCCTGCCACCAGGAGCTGTTACTGTATGATCAATAACTGATATTAAAGAGCCTTTTTTTTCACCACACTGTGTTGAAAATAATTCTAAATTTCTTCTTGCTGAGGAGTCAATTAACATGAAGTTCTGTTGTTTATAAGTTTTTGGAAATTCAAGTTTTGGAATAGATCCTCTTTGTGTAACTTTTACATATTCAATTAATGCACTACATGCAATTACTTCTGCTTTACTAAAAACTCCTATTACTTTGGTACTTTTGATGCTATAGAACTCACACAGTATCCTATTAGATTTATTATATGCAAAAAAACTCTCTACGTGCTGTGTAATGGATATTTTATAATTTCTTAGAATTGATTTAATTTGTTCATTTTTAATCACTTCTTCAGAAATTAATAATTCTCTTGGCGAGATACGTAGTAAATCACTATCTAGTGTTTTTAAATTTGTACTTGAATAAAAAAACTTTCCTGTTGATAATTCAAGCCAACTAATTGCATATTCATTATTTTCTTCAACTATAGATGCTAGATAATTATTGCTCTTATCATCTAACAATGAATCTTCCACAATTGTACCTGGGGTGATGATTCGTACTACATCGCGTTTTACTATAGATTTATAACCCCTTTTTTTTGCATCATCTGCTGTTTCAAGTTGATCACAAATTGCAACCTTGAATCCTAGATTTATTAGTTTATTCAAGTAAGATTCGCTGCTATGTGCTGGCACACCACACATCGGTATTTCCTGCCCATTTGAATTACCTCTTTTAGTTAGCACAATATTTAATATCTTTGCTGCTTGAACTGCATCTTCAAAAAAGAGTTCATAGAAATCTCCAAGCCTATAGAACAACAAGTATTCTTTATACTGAGCCTTTATATTCGAGTACTGATTCATTACAGGAGTAGTTTTTATTGAACTCAATATAGACATAAAAAATTAATTGACATGATAAAAATGTATTATATCATACCCTATCTAAGATTCAAATTAGATATGAGGGTTTATGAAAAAAACAAAAAATTTTATACCAAATAAAGAAGAAGAATTTAATTACATTGATTCATCTCCTCCACTGGATTTTGGTAGTGGGGTAGTACGAGTATTAAAACTGCCGCTTCGTGCTATATTATACGTAATAAATCCACTTAATTGGTTTAATTCTGCTGAAAAAATTGGTAGAGATTTTCGTGCTGCTATAAGTGCTAATACAGATATTGTACCAACCACTAAGTTATACGCATCGGTGCTCGAAACTGAGAAACATCTTGGAGTTGAAGTTGCAGGTATTAAACCAGGAGCTGTAGCACTATCATTTCGGCGCTCCCTTATAGGGGAGCTTGATAAGCTTACTCAAGAAAAAATTGAAGAAATAGAAAGCAATTATAGAGATGTAAAGTTAAGTGCTGATCACGATTCAATAACAGTTCAATTTGATACTGAAAAAATTCAAGATAGAAATCGAGATCAAGATAAGACACGAACTAAGAGAAAAACTATAGGAGAAATTTGTAGCAAGGTTGATTCTGTGCTTAATGAAATACTTAATGTTACTCTAGGAAAAGGATGGTTTGGCAAAAACAGTAATATCATTAATAATAACTCAAAAAGACAAATTGCAACAATATTATATAGAAGTTATAATTACACTAGGTGTGATGAGTCCTGGTTTAGGAATACAGGAGATACAATACTTGTTTCTTTTACTAATAGCAGCAAAGTAAAGAAACAAACAAAGGGTAGTAATAGAATAGCAGCTAGTTACACTTATGATTCTGATCTAGGTAAAGGTTGTATCGTAGTTAGAGGACCGCATCTCAGGGGGTACTATGATAACAATAGCAATCAAGATTGTGCTCCATTGCCACATGATGTTGTGTATAGGCTTCCATCTGGGTGTTATATATCTGATATAAAGGATATAGGAAACGGTATAATAAGTTATAATTTCATTAGAGAAAAGGATAAAATTAGAGGTTCTATAAAGATCAGAGATAACAGTTTCTTTCCTGACATACTTCCTGATGGCTCAATAACAGCAGGGTTTCGTATATCCAATATGGAAGACTGTGGTGATAGAATAAAGTGTGGTTTTATCAGGGAAGAAGATGGAAAACAGGGAGTTATAGAAATCAATAAAAGTAATGCTGTGCCTAAGTTCTCTCCTAATGAAGCCATGCCGTCTGGCTATAAATTTTGTCACATGCAAGAAAAAGATAATGACACAATAAGGTATTTCTTCCTTGAACAAAAAAATAAAAGTATTGGTTGTGTTGAAATAAGGAAGGCTGATCAGTCTCAAGAATTTTTGAAAAATTTAAAACCGAAAAGAGAAATAGTTAGTACAGTGCTGAATAATCCTACTATTGTGGCTATGGATAAGTATAATGTTTATAAGAAGCTTGATAATAGTCATGACAGAGCAGTTATTTGGTGGGAATGATAGCTTTACTTGTGAAGCGAAAGATATCTATACCTTTTTAGATAAAATGATCTCAGTAGTATTTTGATTAAAAGTACTACTGAGGTTGAATATGTATATGTTAATAATAAAAGTAGTGCATTCCAAAAATTATTCAGCTATAGGTGGTTTTAATATTTTTTCTCATTGATTATTTTATTGGTAATATATTAAGAATAAATTATCAAATATAAATTGTGAATTATTTAGCATTATCAATAGGGAAGGTATTTTTTACTTCTTTTTTTCTTAGTGTATTAATTTTTCCTTATTTCATAAAATTTTTAAAAAAGATAAATAAAAAAGGCCATCCTATCAGATCAAGTATGCTTGAAAGCCATACAATAGGTAAAAAAAATACTCCAACCTTAGGTGGAATAGTCATACTAATTTCCTCCTTTTTTTCATTGATTCTCTGGTCTCAGTTAAAATCAGAAATTTTTATATTAATAACAATAACTATCTTTTTCGCTTTAATGGGGCTTATAGATGATTATTTAAAAATTAAAGCAGATAATTATAAAGGCTTAAGTATGGAGGTAAAAATATTAGTACAGTTTATAGTTATAGTCTGTATTCTTAAGATTTGCCCTGCAAACTCAAAAATCCTTATATTTCGCAATGTATTTGTTGATTTGGGTATTTTATATATTCCGTTTGCTGCATTTATAATAGTTGGAGCTGCGAATGCTGTAAATATTACAGACGGATTAGATGGACTTGCTGCAACACAAGCAATTACCGCTTTTCTTTCCTTAGGATTCATTGCATATTTTAGCGGTGCAGGTGCAGATATCATCTTATTTTGTACTGCTTTTATAGGAGCAATTTTAAGCTTTTTTTGGTTTAATACACACCCAGCAAAAATATTTATGGGAGATGTTGGTAGTTTATCTATAGGAGCAGCCTTAGGATCAATTAGCATTTTAGTAAAAAGAGAATTAGTACTTGCACTTATTGGAATAATTTTTGTGATAGAAACTTTATCTGTGATAATTCAAGTATCATATTTTCGATATGCACAGTTTAAGTATGGGGAGAAAAGAAAAGTTTTTCTTATGGCACCAATACATCACCATCTTGAGAGAAAGGGGTGGTCAGAAAATACAATAGTTATGAGATTTTGGATCATTTCTATATTATGTTCAGCTTTTACTTTACTTTTTTTCTAATGCACAGCACAAGAATGATATAGCAACCAACTTACAATAAAGAAAGAATTAGGTGGAAAATTACACAGCTGCAAAACAACAGATTAGGTAGTGTAGAAAGCTATAATAGAGAGAATAGACCTTTTGCATAACTCATATCCAGATTGTAAATTCCAGCTATTAAATTGAACCTTAAAGCAAAACGTTTTCGCCGATTTCGATAGCGATCTGTACGTAAATTTTAAACCTTTTCAACAAATCGATCACAGTCTTAACCATAACTCTCTGACTCGCAAGCTCTTGATTTTCTTTCCTTTAAAATATGAATTTTTGACTCTTTGAAAACACGAAAATTATTCTTTCTACAGTTTGAAAAAGACGTGCAAATAATTTTTTACTTTCTTTTTCCGTAAAAATCTATGTTTTTATGCTATGCTTTTTTCCTAAATAAAATCTCTTCTTCTTATGTCTTTCCACGGAAGTCTCTGTTGCATCAAATTCCATGTCACTTTTCGGTCTGGCAATACAAATTCCTGTTCTATCAGTCGAATATTACGATAGCAAGCACTTTCGCTTACTCCATAGCTTTGCATAATTATGTTCGATATTCACGTAAATATTCTCATGCCATACCTATCTTCTATACAGAGCTTGCCTTTACACCTACTCTTTGTTTTATTTCGTCTAGCTTCTTCATACAAAATTTCTATCATCCTGTTGAAAGTTTCTTTCCTTTTAGCCGACGGAATTTCTCTTCATCTAACTCCATACTTTCTTCATATCGCATACTTTTAAACTTATGACTTTACACTAACTTTTGCTCTTTTCAATTTTGAAAGAGATCTAATTGTGATTACTGTAGTTTAAACACTCATAATTCATACAAGTTTTAGTATGGATGTTTTAATCTAGACATTTATTTCAGTCAAATGTAAATGCAAGCAAGCTAAACAACAATAAAAATGCTATAGTCATAACGTGTGGCAACTTTACGGAAGTGATTATTGAACATTCTTTCAATTGAATTTCTTTCTTTATCGTATTGCCTTGTTATTAGAACATGAATGAATAATAGCTTCAGCGTTTACAGCTTTGCTATATAGTTTGCGATCTCAGCCTTTATCAGCTAATCAGTGTTCCATACGTCTATCAGATCAAAGCTTTTGTATAATTAGATCTTTGACCAGCAGTAACAAAAAATCTGAATAGGAGAGCATCACAAGCAGCATGCTTAAAAATCCTCCTTTGCATCGTCCAAGCTCCTGTTCTTGCTTACCAAATCCCACATCTTTTTGCAACCAGCAGCATGTTGTTGAATCTATCATGAGCCACTCTGTATCCTAGTTAACAGTTAATGTATTGAAAATTATCTGCCAAATACCAGATTTTCCCCATCTAATAAAGCGTTTATCGTACGCTTGACTAATTTTCCATATTCAGATGGCAATATTATCCATTTTGCTCCTGTCATGCCTATCCAAATCTACTTCTGCTATAAATTTCCTGTTATATTTTGCACTTTTTTCTCTATCCACCTTTTTACCTGAACGATTTTTAATACTTTAGCATTAGATGAAGACGCGAAGTAGCTCATGGCAGATTGTCTTTTATTTTCTCCCACTGCTCATCTTTTAAATCACATAGCATTTGCTTTACCTAGTGACAAAAAGGCTTTTATAGCTTAACCTCAATGTCAAAAAGACCTAAACTTTTCATTGTATGCAAAAGATAAATTGCTAAAATAAAAATTAAAGTAGAAGCTAGACATATTTATAAGTAATGCAAGATAAAGAAACAAAAGTTGAGGAAGGAAAAGGTATAGTAGGGTGGATAGAGTATAGGTTGCCTATATTTTCCTTTATAAAACATTTTACTTCTTATCAGACTCCTAAAAATTTAAATTATGCATGGAATTTTGGCTCTTTAGCAGGAATAGCGTTAATTTTGCAGATAATTACAGGAATATTTCTTGCTATGCATTATACTCCACATGTTGACCATGCATTCAATAGTGTGGAACGCATAATGCGCGATGTAAATTATGGATGGTTGATACGTTATACACATAGCGTTGGGGCATCGCTTTTTTTTATGGTAGTTTATGTTCACATAATACGAGGGCTGTACTATGGTTCCTATAAAAAACCACGAGAAATAGTATGGTTTATTGGTATATTTATATTTTTTGCGATGATGGCTACTGCCTTTATGGGTTATGTTCTGCCTTGGGGGCAGATGAGTTTTTGGGGAGCCACGGTTATAACAAACTTATTTTCAGCCATACCTTTTATTGGTAATAAAATTGTTATATGGTTATGGGGTGGTTTTTCTGTAGACAATCCAACTCTTAACCGCTTTTTCGCTCTTCACTATTTATTACCGTTCATTATTACTGCTTTAGCTGCTCTTCATGTTGTTGCACTTCATAGGTTTGGGTCAAACAACCCAAGTGGCGTAGAAGTAAAATCTAGCAAAGATACAATTTCATTTTTTCCTTATTATATAGTTAAAGATTGCATAACTTTTGGTTTGTTTTTTATTGTATTATTCATTTTTGTATTTTATTCTCCTAATAGTCTTGGTCATCCAGATAACTATATAGAGGCTGATCCTATGGTTACCCCAGTTCACATAGTGCCTGAATGGTATTTTCTACCTTTTTATGCAATTTTACGCTCAATTCCTGATAAGCTTTCTGGTGTAGTAGCGATGTTTAGTTCTATTGCAGTTTGGTTTTTATTACCTTGGCTTGATAAAGCAAAAGTAAAGAGCGGTGCTTATAGGCCAGTATTTCGTGTATTTTTTTGGATTTTTACTATAAATTTTTTATTTTTATGTTGGCTTGGTGGTCAAGAAGTAAAGGAACCATATTTAACTTTAAGTAGGGTCTCTACTCTTTATTATTTTACTTATTTCTTAATAGTTTTACCATTATTAAGTAAATATGAAAAAATAAGAAAGCTGCCAAGGACTCTAAGTGAGACTGTGCCAAAAATGAAGTGATTTTTGCATCGATAATAAAAGAATTAATATGATAAAATCTTATGGTAAGTTGGTTTTTGGATTCAATATTGGAGCTGTGCTAAGTATATTTATAATGTTTTATATAATATCTTATTCTGTATTTGCAGAAGATTTTAAGCCATTGCCTAATAAAACAGTAGATTGGAAATTTGAAGGTATATTTGGTTCTTTTGATAGGGAGTCAATTCAACGTGGTTATAAAGTATATAAAGAAGTTTGTGCAGCTTGCCATTCGATGAATAGAGTTGCTTTTCGTAACTTAAAGGATATTGGATTTTCTGAAGATGAAGTGAAACAATTAGCGTCTTCTTATCAAGTTAAGGATGGACCGAACGATTTAGGTGAAATGTTTGAAAGACCTGGAATACCTTCTGATTATTTTATCCCTCCATTTGATTTTAAAGAAGCAGCAGCAGCTAGCAATAATGGCTCAGTGCCTCCAGATCTATCATTAATAATTAAAGCAAGAAAGGATGGTGCAAATTATGTTTATTCGTTGCTTACAGGTTATATGAGTAATGAACATGATGGTCATGATCTTTATCCGAATCCTTACTTTTCAACTGGAAAATTAAGCATGGCACCACCACTATATGATGGTATAATACAATATGAAGATGAAAAGGAAGCTACAGTTGAAAATATGTCACGTGATGTAGTTAATTTTCTGCATTGGGCAGCAGAGCCAGAATTAGAAGATAGGCACAGGCTTGGGTTAAAAGTTATTAGCTTTTTAGCAATTTTAACATTATGTTTTATAGTTACTAACCGTAAAGTTTGGAAAGGTCTATATAAATAAGAAAATGGTATATTGGCTTCAAACTAAAGAATTTGAAGCCAATATGAGCACTAATTAAAATATGTTATAATCTTGCCGATTGGAGATTAACTACTTGTTTAATTACAGCAGATGAAGGTTTGGTATTTGCCTACTTGATTTCATCACATAGGCAGCTGATTTCGCTGTTCTTTTGTATGAGATTTTGATATTTAGCATACTCAGGAAGATCTAGAATTTTGCTAGGGTCTGCACCATACTCTTTCTTACGTTCTTTATAATATTGCTTTAAATCTTTTAACTCAGAAGGATTTAGTTTTTTTCATCTACTTAAAGAATACTTTATTAAGCCTAATACCCTGATAGATACAAGCATCAAGAACTACCTTAACCACTTCTTTAACATTATTATAACTCTTATTGTTAGGAAGAACACTCATTGTGTTGTTATTTTTCGTTAAATCATTAGTAAAAGCAATATATTTAATTGCATCTATTTGTTTTTTACTAGGGTAAGAACATTTTTTAATTATACTTTGCAACAGTGTGTATTTTTGAACATTATCTCCACCATTTTTATACTCAATAAAACACTTAATAATATCAAAACTCCCAATTTGCATATGTTCTTTTGCTGAATTAATTAATAAATCAACTAAGTCATTATCTTCAGCTTGTGTTTTAAGAAGAAGCTTCATTATATTCCAATATTGCTCTAGTTGTAAATAAGATGCAAAAGAAACAGCATCAAGCCTTCTACTATCAAGTAAATCCTTTAATATAATAATAGAGTAATATGCCGATCTTCTTCATAAGGGATAAAATCTTCAATAAAGGATCATAACTATAGAACTGATAATTACATAAAAATTTATTATAAATGCCATCATTCAATTCCTTACATAATTCATCATTAATATTATTTTTAATATCACCATATAGTCCATTATATTCTGTTAGACAAGCATGCAAATATGCGAGAGACTTATTTTCTTTTTCTAACTTATCAATTAGTTCTGGTTTTTGGTAACCTGGATCAATGAACGGAGATTTAGAAAATGTATCATCATGATCTACTAGTTGTTTTATATGACATTCAAATTCAGGGTATGTACTCGTCTTAATGTCATGACATAAATGAGATGCAGATTCTATAATAGCTTCTATTTTCTCTATTGATATTTTTCTCTCACCAATATTGAAGTACTTATCTTTAGGTCCAACATAGATATATTCTACACCATTAGATTTTACTTTAGCATGTGTTTGTTCATCAAAATGGCACTTCATACTTTGCCTTTTATGAGAATCTATAACTTCAGAAATAGATTTTGTAGCAATGAAATATCATAAAGTTCCTTCTTTTGTTGCTATGCCAACTATTCTAAATGTTAGATATCCATCTTTTTCTTCTCCGCTTTTTCTACTAATTCTTGGAAATATCTTTTGCTCTTCTGCAAGAAGATATTTCGGTAAATATAGTTTAGATAATTCACAGTTGATTTTATCAGGTTGTATACCTAAGTGTTTTAAAAATGTCAGTCCAAATTTCCTTTTTAATAATTTTATTGATTTCACTATTTCATCTTTATTACTTAAATCTGTAATAAATACATTGCCTACTCCAACTGCTAAATCTGGATGTTTTAATACTATCTTGTCTATGCCTTCACTCTTAAAATATTCTATGATTTTATCTGCCAGTTTATTGGAATCACGAGAGAGATCTAATGTATTACATGTTTTGGTGAAACTCCCTTAGGTAAGTGTAGCCTTTGATATACCTTGTTATCTAGCTGAGATGGTATATATCATAATCTGGAAATGCTTTTTCAAAAGCATTTTTTGATTCACGCAAATCACCTCCTAAACCTTAATCAAAGGCTGCACCTCATATACAATGATATCCCATGTTTCTTTATCTATACTGCAATCTATAATAAATGCATAACTGTTATCTTTTATAATAACACTATATTTAAATACAACACACATAATAATTATATACTAGTATAAGGTTTATGTCAATCATATAATATATTTTTCATAAAATATATAGATTCTATACTCTTGAATTTCTAATGAATTTTTAATCTACAGTAACCTTATTTACTTACTATCATTTGCACTTCCGTTGGTAATTTTTCATGGCTTGCTAAATTAGATATAATCTCCTTTTAAAGAGAAGTTGTAGTATGAAATGTAAGTTACTTCAGAAGTAAAAAATATCGTAAAAGCTGCTATACTACAAGAATTTCAGCAATATAATTATAAAGATTGTAAGTGACCTTTTTGCTATCTTTTTTGTAATAACTTGTGTGCTTTTTTCCAGAATAAAAGCGCTTTTGCTTAAACGGTATCAACCACTAAAGCCTTATGATCTATTTTTACTAGTCTTTTTTTTACCTGGGAGAGCAAAATCTGATCGACGAACTTCTCTCCTTCGAGCCTGCTTTACTTTTTCATATCTTATTATACATCTCTACTTCTTTCTTATAACTTTTTGTACAGTTATGCAAGAGCTCTATTTCAATTTGTTAGAGTTTACCTTATAAGTTATGGTCATTGAGTTTAGTTCTAATACATAATAATTGATACCATTTTATTATCTTATATAATAAACAATTTATCTTTATTATTGCGGAAGTATTATGAGAATACAGTGCACTAATTGTAATAGAGTTTATATTGTATCTGCAGAGCAAATTAGTCCAATGGGAAGAAAAGTTCAATGTACAGGTTGTAATTATATGTGGTATGAATATATCAATGATATTTATGTTAAAAAATTAACAGATGATGACAGTATAGCTACTACTCACTCCAATAATGAAATTGTATTATATGGAAAAAATAATAGAAGAATAGCATTAAAAAACTTAGTGTTTGCCTCTGCAACTTTTATCGTAGCTTTAGTTTTATGTTTCAAGTTAGCTAGTGATATTTTCCCAAATGAAGCACAGAAAGTATATAAAATTGTGAGCACATACAAAGATACAATCAGTTATAAGCTAGGTTACAAAAGAGACGAGACTTCTTATAAAAAAGAATTAATTACTGAAAAGTTAGATGAAAATGATCGCTTTTTGCATAATGTGAGACGCAATATTGATAATTCATAAATCTAGGAAGTTAGAAGTAATTTGCTGGCTATTGATAATAAATGTTAGTGCTCTTTTTCTTATAGGGTTAAGTGTACAATATTCATGTGCTGGAGGAAAATGGGCACCGCTGATTCATCAGTTGATTATATTTTTTATCTTCTCTTTCTTAATAATAATTATGCTCTTTCTAAAGTCAGAGTTTTTTTTAAGATATTCCTACGTTATTTATACATTCACAATTATTGCACTACTCATTACTAATTGTCTTGATTTTCATGTAGCTGGCACCACAAGATGGTTAAGAATAGGATCAATGAATTTACAACCTTCGGAATGTACAAAAATCAGTATTATATTGGCATTAGCACGTTATTTTCACAATAGAAGTGTATATAGAATATTAGAGTTAAGGACATTATTTAAAGCAATTGCAATCATTCTTTTGCCTGTAATTTTAGTACTTATGCAGCCTAATTTAGGCACAGCAACTATAATGCTATTTATAGGAGCATCAATCATATTTACTGTAATACTAAGAAAAAAACACTTAATAACTTGCGTAGTAATAGGTATAAGCACCATACCAGCTTTCTGGCCTTTTATGCGAAGTTATCATAAGAAAAGAATTCTATCTTTTCTAGACTTATCAACTGATCCACTTGGTATAGGATATAACGCAAAACAATCACAAATAGCGATTGGTTCAGGGGGATTATTCGGCAAAGGATTTGTAAATGGTAGTCAAACCCAACTTGGATTTTTGCCTGCAAAACGTACAGATTTTGTATTTTCTGTACTAAGTGAAGAATGGGGATTCATAGGTAGTATGGTTGTAATGTTGCTTTATACTTTACTTATAATTACAATACTTACTCTTTCTATACAAGTAAAGGATTACTTCTCTAAACTAATATCAATAGGTGTTTTTGCTTTTTTTGCTGCACATTTTTTTGTAAATATAGGAATGACAATAGGATTCTTGCCTATCATAGGCGATCCATTACCGCTTTTATCTTATGGAGGTAGTATAACATCAGCAAGTTTAATATGTATAGGACTTTTGCTTGTTTCAATCAAGGCTGAGTAATGCCTAAACTACTGATAATTTAGGCATTTGTTAATCCTAACTTGCAGGATTAAGGCTTTGCGAGGTACTATAAACGTTAGCATCAGTCAAGTTAAATGATGCTTTTTTTTCATCAATATTACATTCTTTAAGACACTGATCCACTAATGCTTTTTCAGAATCCTCACATTTTTTATAACCACAATACTGTTTATAACAACCAACATAAGCAAGTATTGTAATAAGCAGCACACCCCCTACTGGTAGTAAGAATATTAATGAAGTTTTAACAGAATGTAGAATAGAAAACGTACCTATACCCCACATAAAAGCATAAACCCCAAGTTCAGTAGAACTATCTATATGGTGTTCTTTTTTATTTTTAGTAGAATTTATTTTTTCTAAGTTATTCAACAATATGTTTGAATCCATTTTTGCCTCACTAATTAATATACATACATTGATTGTAATATTATTATATTTTTTCAACAAATCTTTATTTCTGAAGTTAGTATGAAGCTAAATTATAAGATTTTTATAA
>NZ_JAZHPY010000060.1:0-6658 GCF_036711655.1 Wolbachia endosymbiont of Pentidionis agamae
ATTTTATATGAATGGTATGGGGTAATATGCCAAGTTTTTTTACTAAATATAATTCATTTGAAAAAAGAGTTAATGCAGCAATTGATGCTGGTGATCCTAAGTTAGTTCAAGTCCTTCTTGGTCCAAAATATTGTCAACTTTGGCAATATTGGTTGGTACATGGTATCATTGCGTCTAAAGCATTAAAGATGGAAAGAGTAACTCAGGCTAAGCTGTTTTTAAGTATTGTTGATAAGCAAGGAGAAGTTCTCCAGGAACAGAAGAAATTATTAGAAGAGCAAAAGAAATTTTTAGAGAATAGAAATAAGGAAAGAGAGAATCAAGTTTCAGGTCAAGTACCAAATCAAGCAGAACAGATAAAGAAAAGTAGAAATTTTATAAGAGATTTATTGATTGCTACGCGTGATGTAGCAATTAAATGCAGAAATGCTATAGTAGAAGAATCAAATCTGGAGATAGACTGCCGCAAGTTTTATATACCGAATAACTTATTAAATGTTCATGGTGATGATGCGAAAGATCTTAAGCATGTAATTCAGCAAATAAAGACAATATCAAATGCAGAAAAGCTAACTTTAACTAACGAAATTGATAGTGTAATAGAAGAAATGAGTAAACAAATTAATAGTGATATTTGGCGGAATCTTTCGCTCACGCACCATCCAGATAAACAAGAGAGCAAAGATGATGGAGTGCAGAAGATAATCAATCAAACTGTAAGAGCACTGAGAAACATACATGAGTATGTGATGAAAATGGGGAAAGTGGAAGACGCAAAAAAAGCTCAGTTGTCTGATTATATTGAAGGCAAAGAATGTCATTTTGTGTATAGAATGTATGGTGAAATACCGCTAAGCATACTGAGCAGCGACCAAGATGTATCTGAAGTGGTAAAGATATCACCGGTTGATGGAATGTCAGCATTTTTTGAGCTGACATTCCTGGCACATCAAGAAAAAGGATATTTAATGCTCGCGAGAAATGAGTTTTTGCGTGATGCAGTAGCATCGGCAGAGTCGATTGCAAACAAGTTGCAGGGAGTAAAGGAAGTTCCATACAAAGATTTGCAGAACTAAAAGGATTTATGGAGTCTACATGGAAAAATTTTGATAGAGCATATGGCTGGTATGTAGAAGGATATCATAAGCAATGGGTAGAATATTTAGAGAGTTTAAACGGGCGCTGCAAGAAATTAGAGTTATACAAAGTCATACAGCCAGAAGTGGAAAAATTTCTTCAGGAAAGTTATAAGCAATATGAAATATTGCTTCAAAAATCTTACCGAGCAAATGCAGATGTGGAATTTGTGCTACCTATGCTTGAATATCATAGTTTAATGAAAACATACTACGCGTTTGCTATGCAGTTATTAAAGGAAACTAAATGCTGTTACTGGCCTAGAGGTTATGTTTGCAATCAACCTGCTCTTAATGACATAAATTTCATATTAGATAAAGAGAATGATGCACTAAAAGGAACGAAAGAAAACATAGAGAATCACTTATATAGTCAAGAATTATTGAGAGATGTGGAGAAATTAGTTAGTGTTTATATAAAAAATAACGATAACGGCTTAATCGAAGGAATAAGCAAATATTATAAGGTAAGTAAAGAAGAAAAATTGGATCAGGAGAATGAAGAAAGTAAAAAAGCTAAAGAAGAAATAACTAAAAAGGAAATAGGAAATGTGATACTATTCATGTTGGAGCACTTAAAAAAATTATTAAGTAACAAGTTTAAAGAAAAGAAGACTTACTTTGAAAGAAATAAGGAAGAACTAGAACAAATAAGAAAGGCAAGAAAAGAAGCAGAGCGAAAGGCTAAGGAAGAAGCGCAAGGAAGAGAAGAAGAAAAAAAAGGAAGGTTAAAAGCTGAGGCAGAGAAGTCTAAAGTAGAGGCAAGAGCTAGGAAATTGGAAGAAAAAATCTGATCTTAAAGATGTAAGAGTTGAACCAGGAATTAGTAGAGGAATGAGTAGGTATTAATGGAGCCAATCTATCCTGAGTATTCCTTTGGAAGCATAAATATTCCAGTGTAGGTTTTATAGAAAATAATTGTTTCTGATCTTGGGGTTGCTTATCCTTTTTTTATTTTGTTTGCTAAAAAATCCAACTTTTTAGTTACTTACCTTTCCACGTGCTCTTTTTTGCATTCTATTCTTCTTATTAAATTTGTATAGAAAAATATTTTCAAACTTCTTTGAAGAAGTACTTAAGCTGCTCACTCCAAAGCAAGCTCATCTTCGTGCCTATGAAGTTATTTATGGCTGGCTATTTTTCTTCTCATTACTACTCATAAAAACTTCCAAGGTCAACACTATATACAAACTCAGTACCCTTCTTTGAACGTAATAGTTCTCTAGAAATTACCCTTTTGAACTCCAAATTGTTTTTTGCAAGGTTGTACATGTTGTATGAGCATTCGCCCTTGCTATACTGACTTTTTTATCTTCTAGAGGTTGACGTAGAGAATCAAGTACGGATTTTGAAAATTCAGGTAATTCATCAAGAAATAATACTCCATTATGAGCCATAGTCACTTCTCCTGGCTTTGCATATCTTCCACCTCCTATCATTGCTGGCATAGAACATGAGTGATGTGGCTCACGAAATGGGCGAGATGTTTTGAAAATTTCGCTATTGTTCTTCATAATACTAGAAATTATATTGATATCTATCATTTCTGCTTCACTTAAATCAGGAAGTAGCCCAATGAAACGCTTAGCAAGCATTGATTTTTCTGTTCCAGGAGGACCAATAAGAACCATATTATGGCCACCTGCTGCTGCAATTTCTACTGCTCTTTTTGCAACAATTTGCCCTTTTATATCTTTCATATCACATACTGCTCTTTTCTCTTTAAACTTATTATTATTAAGCTTCATAGATTTTGATAGCAACTCTTCACCTTTAAAGTACCTTATAATTTCAGTTAATTTTTCTATTGCTAATATCGGTATATCTTTTATCCATGTTGCCTCTTCTATGTTTCCTATAGGACAAATTACCCCTTTATCTTCTTTTTTTGCATGAATTGCTGTTGGCAATACCCCAGAAACCGATATTATTAAAGCAAGTTCACCCATTGCTATATAGGAACTTACTTTTTCAGTAGGTATTACATTCATTATTACAAGTAGTCCAATAGCAATTGCTAAATCGTAGTGACTTCCTTCTTTCAGCAAATCAGCAGGAGAAAGATTTACAGTAATTCTTTTCGCAGGTAAAAGTAAATTGATTGAATTTAAGGCAGCCCTAATTCGTTCACGTGATTCAGCAACTGTTTTATCCGTAAGACCAACAATGTTAAAGGCAGGAATACCGTTTGCCATATGAACTTGCACATTGATATTAACTGTGGTAATACCTTGAAAAGCGACAGTATTTATGTTTGCTATCATAGTACATAATATAGTAAATATATATATTATACTAGTATAATAATAAAATCAAAGAAATTATTATAATAACGTACTATATTTTCATGCCTACACATAAACCTATTTAGGTTTATACATCACTAACTCCTTAATAAATATGATATTTCCTTCGAATGTGAAACAGCTTTTTTTATCATATAATTCTCATGATTATCATCTATTCTTGGCAATTCATATAAGTAATTTACCATTATACCTGCCGATTGATCAATCCCTTTCTCTGAAATATCTGCCATCCAGTTTAATCTTTTTATTAAGGCACCATTACTAAGATGAAAATGTTCTACTAAATCATAAGCATATCCTCTGTTATTTTTAACTTTAAGTAAATAATACGCACATAGCTTTAATAAGTATTTCTTAATTTCACTGGAACATTGAGTTCCAGTCTTAAATTGTTCTATAGCATCTAAAATCTCTGTATAATGTTGCATAACATTAAGTTTATTTAATAAGCCGGCATCTGTGTCTAAAATCGACTTGATCCATTTTGTGAACCCTGGAATTGGTGAAAGAGTTGCATATGTTCTTATATTTTTAAAATCTTTCGATACTTTCTCCACAACCCTCTTTATTAAAAAGTTTCCAAGATTAATACCAGATAACCCTACTTGAGTGCTTGATATAGAATAAAATATTGCAGTGTTTACATTGCTCAAATCTCCTGATGAAATAGATTCATCTAGGAGATATTGGATATTATCTGCGATTTTATCTACTAATGCAACTTCAACAAAAATCAAAGGTTCATTTGGTATTTTATAATGGAAGAAGCCAAAACAAAGACCTAACCTATTTTTTAAATCATTCCAAGAAGAAATTTTATGTACTGCTTCATATTTTATTAATTTTTCAAGCAAAGATGCAGGTGAATCCCAAGTTATTTGACGCAAGTCTAATAGGTCTACATCAAACCAAATAGAAAGTATGTTTTTTAATTCCCTTTCTAATGAACCTAAAGATCTGTATTGATTCTTTATGTTTAGTATATCAGAGCGCATATCAACAATAAACTTTAAACCATCAGGCAATGAGATGAACTGCTTTAGTATTTTGAAGCGTGGTGACTCCAAAGCTGTTGTTAAATCCTGTTTAAATTTGTAATCAAGATCAGGAATTTGATTTTTCTGATATTCACTAATCTTTTGGTGTATTTTTTCCTTATCTGAATTAAATTCCTTTGCTAAGATCTTTAAAAATTTTATTTTTCCTAGTTCCGATAAACTTAAATACAAATTACCTAGTGTTACAGTGTTTCTTCTTGCTGACACTTCTCCGCCTTTTGGGCTTAAGCACTCATTCATCTTTCCAATAATAGAATCAACATCTCTTTCACTACTTAAATCTTTGTTGATATTACCTATCCATGATCTTACAGTATCTGCAACTTCCCCTAATATTCGAAAAAAACTCTTGATTATTTTACTTTCACTGGCCTTTTCCATATCTATTTCTATACGATTTTCATCAGTCATAACTACTGTACTAAATTTTACTTTTCTTAGGATTCTTATCCATTAGAATAATGAAAAGATAATAAACTTTAACTATAAAATTTACTCTATTATCTCATCAATAATATTAGAAAATAGATTATTATTCAATGCTGTCAATATCAAAAACTTTTGGTAACCTAATAAGGTAGATAGTAAACATAAGCTGTAGTGCTACTGCAAATAAGATGATAAAAGATACACTGATTGTTTTACCATTAAAAACATGACTTGTTAAACCTATAAAAATAGCCATTATCATTGACCTAATGAGTGAAATTGCAGAGGAAGCAGTACCCTTTACTTCAGGAAAAACATTTATTGAAGCATTAAAAATTGTTGCAAAACAAATGCCAGCACCAGTAGCAAAAACTATCATAGACAGTGTTACTGCATAGAAAACATAAGGAATGATTATACTAAACGCAGCAAGCAATAAAGATCCAATAAAAATTATGAATGTACCTAAGATGACGTATGACTTTGCTTTAAGCCTTTTTATAATTTTTGAAGAAAATAGACTAACTATAGAGAAACATCCTATCACCGCACCTTGATTCAAGGCATAAATAGTATTGTGTAACCCAAAAGTTTTTATATATAAAAATGGCGCACAGACAATAAAAGACATATAAGCACCAGATAAAAACCCTTGTATTACAGTTAATGCAATAAATTTTGAGCTGGTTAAAAGCTTTCTATAATCTTCTGTTATTTTCTTTATACTAAAAACTGCTAAATCCTTTTTGGTCTCTGGTAAAATAGCAAGTAATAAAACCCAAGAAACAAAAGATATCAATGCAATGCTAAAGTAATTACCACGCCATCCTATAGCCTCATTAATAAAACTACCTATAACAGGGGCAATAGCTGTTGCAACTGTTGTTATTGCATTCATTATACTAAGAATACTTACTGCTTTATTACCCTGATATTTATCTGCAACTACTGCAAATATGATTGCTGATGTTCCTGCTCCAATGCCTTGAATAAAACGAGATATTAAAAGCCAATTGATCGATGGTGCAATTATGCAACCTATAGCACCAATCAGTAACATTGTACTACCTGCAATAATAACTTTCCTTCTGCCATAACATTCAGATAGTGGACCAAATATTAGCACGCTAATACAAATACCTAGAAAATTATAAGTAACTGTTGATTGAATTATTCCTGTTGATACATTAAAATAATTTGCCATGTCTGGAAATCCAGGCACAGAGATATCGATTTCAATATATTCAGCAATAAGCGTGAGAATTAATGTAAAAAGTAACATAATTAATAATGTGGAAAACCTTTTGACTTTACCGCATAATTATTTGATGCACAAGTGAGAAACAAAAAAAGAATTTAATATTAGACATTCACATACAATATATTTGAAGGCATTCAACTAGAATAGGTATAAAAAACATAGATTTTACGCATGAATCAAGCGAATAAAACTACAGGATTAGTAGATTACATTGTGTATCATAGTGTATCATATTATTATAAAATCTTTGCAGAATAACTGGGAAAATTTGTCCTGTTTAAGTATTCTTATCAAGTCATTAGAACTAAAAACCATCACCTACAGGGTAAATTTAATCAATTTGATGAAGTAGCTTGCCTTCCTGTATTGATATATATTAGACCTCTAGCATAACCATACTAAAAGTTGTAATCTACTAGAAAATAATATGAGATGGGTAATGGGGTTTGAAAAAATAAGCAGGTT
>NZ_JAZHPY010000061.1:0-6585 GCF_036711655.1 Wolbachia endosymbiont of Pentidionis agamae
ACCAGAATCAAAATTTACTTCAGAGATTATAGAACTTTGTTGTTTTATCCCAGTACTTAAATATTCTTGTTTTGAAGTTCCTGTCATTATATTCCTCAAGTATTTACTACTAATAAATCAATTATACTGAATATTTTAATTTTTATCAAGATTTTTTAGTATAAAATGCATATACATTATACTTGAGGATGGCGGGAGTGATGAGACTTGAACTCACGACCTCATGCGTGACAGGCATGCGCTCTAACCAACTGAGCTACACCCCCATTGATTGATATTTTTAGGTTAACATAGAGTAAATTATTTTGTCAATTCTTTTTGATTGATCTTTTGTTAATCTTTACTATAATTAAAAATATAAAATTTACACATGGTTATAACAAATAGTCCCACTAAGGGTTTTACCATGGAAGTTTAACTATTTGGAGAGAAAAATGAATTCATTTAACCTTACTATACGTGACTTAATAGAAGCTGGTGTGCATTTCGGGCATAAGTCTAGCCGATGGAATGCAAAAATGGCTCCATATATATATGGAGTACACAAAGAAAATCGTATACATATCATTGATTTACAAAAAACATTACCTTTATTTAAAAAAGCTATGGAAGCTTTGTATGAGGTTGCTTTTAGGAGGGGGCGCATCTTATTTGTTGGTACGAAATTTCAAGCATTCGATATTATTGCTAAAGAAGCGGTTCGTTGTGGACAACATTATATGAATCATAAGTGGCTTGGAGGTCTGCTAACTAATTGGAATACTGTTTCTTCTTCAATCAAGACACTTGTTCAATATGAGCAAATGCTTGTAAACGAAGATGGCGTCTTTACAAAAAAAGAATTAATACGTATTGAAAATAAAAAAAATAAATTAGAAAGGTCACTATGCGGAATTAGAGAAATGGGTGGAATACCAAATATTTTATTTATTATAGATACAAATAAGGAACATATTGCAATAAAAGAGGCCAAGAAATTAGGGATACCAACAGTTGCAGTAATCGACACTAACTCAAATCCAAACGGTATTACTTATCCTATACCAGGAAATGATGATTCAAGAAAATCAATAGAATTATATTGTAAGCAAGCTTCAGAAGCTATACTTGATGGTATAAATTCTGAATTAATAAGGTCTGGTGTTGACATAAAAGACAAAATAGAAGAAAGTGATAATTCTAATTTTTAAGAGGAAAAATAAATGAAAATACTTTTAAAGGAATTACGTGAGAGAACAGGTGCTGGATTTGGTGATTGCAAGAAGGCATTGGAAGAGTGTAACAACGATATTGAAAAAGCAATTAGCTATTTACGTGTTTTAGGCATTGCTAAAGCTAATAAGAAAATTGATAGGGTAGCAACAAGTGGATTAATTGCTATGCACATAGAGGAAAATTCTGGTGTATTAGTTGAATTAAATTGTGAAACTGATTTTGTTGCGCGGAATGACAGGTTTAAACATTTAATTCTAGATTTAGCTTCGCTTGCTTGTAAAGAGCGTTGTACTAAAGCAGAAGATTTAAAAAATTTTAAGTATGGAAATGTTGGAACAGTTCATGAAGCTATAGTAAATGAGATTTCAGTTCTCGGAGAAAAGTTAGAACTAAGTAGGGTATGCTATTTAGAAGCTAAAAATGGAGTTGTTTTTGGTTATGCACACGGTTCTACGACTAATCTTGGTACAATTGGTGCTTTAGTCCTACTTGAGTCGCATGGTGATAAAGTAAAATTACGAGATATAGGAAAACAAATAGGTATGCATATAGTTGCTATGAAACCAACTGCTCTTTCTATAGAAAATTTAGATCAGAAAGAGCTTTTAAATGAGCGTTTCATTATTGAAGAACAAGTGAAGAGATTAGATAAGTCAGCAGAAGTGAAAAAGAAAATTATAGATGGTCGTATTTCTAAGTATTATGAAGATACTGTATTGTTAGAACAGAAATTCTTTAGAGATGAAAAGATGAAAATCATTGATTTCATTAATTCAAAAGAATTAGTGTTGGGCTGTCCAATCAAGCTTGCTGATTATAAATTATTTTCAATAGGAAATTAAAGCTAGGTGATGAGCCAGTATATTTCTTCTAATGTAATAAAAAAAGAAGTAGTAAAATATTCCAGGGTACTGCTGAAAATTTCTGGTGAGGTTCTTATGGGATCAAAGCAATTTGGTTATGCAGAAGAATCTATTAGTGATTTATCTAAGAGTATATTAGAAATATATAACCTTGGCGTTCAGATATGTATTGTTGTTGGTGGAGGTAACATCTTTCGTGGAGCTTTTTCTTCCTCGTTTGGGTCAGAAAGGGCAAGTAATGATTACATAGGAATGCTTGCAACTGTGATGAATGCCTTAATTCTACAGGATTTCTTAGAGAGAGAATCTATAGACTCTAGAGTGCTTTCTGCTATACCTATGGCTGCTATATGTGAGACTTACATAAGAAGAAAAGCTATTCGTCATCTAGAAAAAAATCGAGTTGTAATATTTGCTTCAGGTATAGGTAATCCATTTTTTACTACAGATACAGCTGCGGCACTTCGTGCTGTTGAAATGAATTGTGATGTAATTTTAAAGGGTACTAAGGTAAATGGCGTATATTCTGATGATCCAAAAAAAAATAAGAATGTTACAAGGTATGATAGGCTTTCTTATACAGATTTATTATCACGTAACCTTAGGATAATGGATGCATCAGCAGTTTCACTTGCACGTGAGAATTTAATTCCTATTATAGTTTTTTCTCTAAAAGAAGAAAAAGTAATTAATATAATAAGAGGAATGGGAGTATACACTATAATTTCTAATTAATAAGCGATGGTAATTTATGTTAGATAAGATAAAAATTGAAGCGAAAGAAAGAATGCTGAAAACTATTCAAGTTTTTCGTGATGACATAAAAGGTGTTCGTACAGGAAGGGCTAATGCATCATTTCTTGACGGAATAGTTGTTAACATAGGAGATGGACGCTGTAAGCTAAATGAACTAGCAAGTGTATCAATTATCAATAGTAAAATGCTATCTGTTGAAGTGTGGGATGCTAGCTCTGTAAATAAGATAAAAGATGCTATATTGAACTCTAGTCTTAATCTTAATCCTATAGTGGAAGGCAAGGTGATGCGTATACCTTTACCAGATATGACTGAAGAAACACGTAAGAAATTGATAAAGCTAGTTCAGCAGTTTGCCAATACTGCACATGAAGCAATTAATAATATTCGTAGAACTGTGATAAAAGAATTGAAAAACATAGAAAAAGGTAAGAAAATCTCAAAAGATGATTGTTCTCGCTATGAAAAGGAAATCGAAAAAATCACTGAAGAAAACCATAATATGATTGACAAGATATTGTCTACAAAAGAAAAAGATATATTACATAATTAAATGATTAATGTATCAGATTTCGAGTACTTACCAAAACATCTAGCAGTGATTATGGATGGAAATAGAAGATGGGCAATTTGTCAGGGTATAAAAGAAGCAGAAGGCTATAAAGAAGGTGGTAAGGTAGCTTATAATATTGTTCAATATTGCTTAGAGTTAAAAATACCTTATTTGACTTTATATGCATTTTCTATGGAAAATTGGCTGAGATCAAAAACAGAAGTTGATACATTAATTAGTTTACTATATTCTACTTTGTGTCAAAAAATTGATTTAATTCATGACTCTAATGTAAAGTTGAATTTCATCGGTGATTTTAGCTTGCTGCCAGAAAAAGTAGTAGAAATGATCGAAAAAGCACAAGAAGCTACTGCTAGAAATACTGGGCTAGTATTAACTATAGCAATTAGTTATGGAGCAAGGCAAGAAATTGCAAAAGCAGTGCGTGATATAGTAAAAAATAATATTGAAGTTAACTCTATATCAGAAAGTACTATTAAAAATTTTTTATATACTAAAGATTTACCAGAGTTAGATTTATTAATTCGCACTGGAGATAAAAAGAGACTTAGCAATTTTTTGCTTTGGCAATCTGCTTATACTGAGTTATATTTTTGCAATATCTTTTGGCCAGATTTTTCCTATCAACATTTGGCAGTAGCATTAAAAGATTATATTATGAGAGACAGAAAGTATGGTAAATAGTGATAATTTTATATCTAGAGTATTATCTTCAATAGTAATATTTTTTTTATTTGCCTTCACTGTATATTCTGGTGGAATATCGTTCTACTTATTGATTTTTTCAATATCAGTATTATCTTCCTTTGAATGGTATAATCTTACAAAAGGAAATAAAGTTTTGTATATATTTGCTCTGCTTTTAATTGCGTTACCAAATGCTTCATTGATATATCTATATAGTTTATCATATGGAAAGCATATATTAATATGGCTTATATTAACCATTTGGGGAATCGATGTGACTGCATATTTATTCGGTAAAAATTTTGGAGGGGCAAAAATTTGTTCTGTCATCAGCCCTAGTAAAACTTGGCACGGGCTTTTTGGTGCAATTTTAGCCGGTATTCTTTTTACATTTTGTGCATCGTTATTTTTTGGTATATTTTCGATTCTTTACTCACCTATAATCGGGTTTGTTATTGCTATTATGGCGCAGCTTGGAGATTTTACTGAATCTGCTATAAAGAGAATATATAAGATTAAAGATAGTAGTAACATTATTCCAGGGCATGGAGGCATTCTTGATCGCATGGATGGATTTATTTTTACTGCTCCAATTGTAGTAATATATCTCAATGACTTTTACAACTATATCTAATGAAACCTTTTATAAAATTCTTGCTTAAGCGTATCATCTAGTTCAGAAAGTGAAACATTTATTCCCAATTCTTTCATTGAAGTAACTCCATAATTTTTTAATCCACAAGGAATAATACCTCTATAGTGAGATAAATTAGGAAAAACATTAAGTGCAATGCCGTGATAGCTTATCCACTTTCTTAATCTAATACCAAAAGCTGCTATTTTTTTTTCTACTCCATCTTTTGTGATCCAAATACCTATCCTATTTTCTTTAAATTCTCCAGTGATATTAAAATGTCTTAATACATTTATAATCCAATTACTCAAATCTCTGATATAGAGCTTTATATCACATCTATTTCTTTTGTTTAGATCAAGCATCAAATATATAACACGTTGACCTGGACCATGATATGTATATTTACCACCTCTACCAGTTCTACATACAGGAAATAATCCTTCTACAATATCATCATCTGTTGCACTAATGCCTGCAGTATATAATGGAGGATGCTCAAGTAACCATACTAACTCACTTGCTAAACTGGCTTGTATTAATTTAACCCTTGCTTCCATAAATTTTACAGCACAGGAATACTCAACAAGCCTATTAGAGGTTAGCCATTTTACATTCATTGTTCCGTTTCATAATTAATAAGAGTTACACTATCACTATACTTATCTGTTTGCATGCAATTGGTAAGACAATCAATTATCAATTGTAATATCATCTACTGCAATGTTTTATATAATTTTAAATTATTAACCATTCATAGATTGCTTGGATTATTAAACTAGTAATCTCAATTTTCTAATCATCAAAACACATAAGTTTAGTATTTCCACCAAAAGCAGTAGTGTTAGTGCTTACAACTTTTTCTGTAGAGAAGCGCTGGAGATAGTAAGGACCACCAGCTTTTGGTCCAGTACCAGATAATCCTCTGCCACCAAAAGGCTGCATACCCACAACTGCACCAATCTGATTACGATTAATATATATATTACCTGCGAATACTTTTTTACTTATAATGTCAATTTGACTTTGTATACGGCTTTGAAAAGCAAAAGTAAGACCATAACCTGTTTTATTTATGTCATCAATTATCTTGTCTAAGTCTAATTTATCATAACGTATAATATGTAAAATAGGACCAAAAGCTTCGCTATTTAATTGAGAGATTCTTTTTATTTCATATATATGAGGAGGAAAGAAGTAACCAAAACTTGATTTAGAATGATAGTCTGCTTTAAATAAAAGATTCACTTCTTCTTGTATAGAGATTTTTTTTACATATCCAATCAAGTTATTTAACGATTTCTCATCTATTATCGGACCAATGTCAGTGCTAAGCATCATAGGATCGCCTATAACTAACTCCTTAGCTGCTCCACAAATCATCTCTATTTGCCTTTCTGCTATATCAGCTTGAATAAATAAAACTCTCAAAGATGAACAACGTTGGCCACTACTACGGAATGCAGAAAGTAAAACATCTGTCGTTACCTGTTCTAAAAGAGCGGAACTATCAATAATCATGGCATTTAATCCTCCAGTCTCAGCAATAAAAGGAACTATTGGACCATCTCTCTTAGCTAATATTCTATTGATTATTTGAGCAGTTTTTGTTGCACCAGTAAAAGCTATTCCAGATACTCTATTATCTGATATAAGAACTTTGCCTAAATATTCACCATTGCCTGGTATAAAATGTAATACATTCTTTGGCACTCCAGCTTCATGTAATATCTTTACAGCTTCACAAGCAATAATCGGTGTTTGTTCAGCAGGTTTAGCAAGTACAGTGTTACCAGCTGCAAGAGCTGCTGAAATTTGTCCTATAAAAATAGCTAACGGAAAATTCCAAGGAGATA
>NZ_JAZHPY010000062.1:0-6435 GCF_036711655.1 Wolbachia endosymbiont of Pentidionis agamae
AAAGGTTGTAATCTACTAGAAAATAATATGAGAGGGGTAATGAGGTTTGAAAAAATAAGCAGGTTGGGAGACGAAAGATTTCGCCGATTAACAGGTGTAAAGCTCAAGTAAGAGAATGACTGAGATTTTAATTGATGTAGAAGCTAAAAAGAAGGCCAAAGGAGGAAAATCAAACAAATTATGGGGAGACCTCTTGCTTTTGAGGAAATATCGGATATAATTACGTAAAGCTATGGAGTGAGCGAAAGTGCCTACTATCGTAACATTCGATGGATCTCTGGTAAAACATCAGGAATTTGTGTTGCCAGGCCGAAAAGAGTTGTTACATGGAATTTGATGCAACCGAGACTTTCGTGGAAAGACCCAAGCAGAAAAGATTAATTTTATTCAAGAAAAAGCATAGCATACAAATAGAAAAATAGAGCAGTTTATACAACTTTTTCGAAAGATAAACGGCATGATTTATGAATTTTTGACTCTTTGAAAATTCATATTTTAAAGGTTTTGGCAGATATAGAGGTTTGCAAAGAATTCATGAAAGCAGCATAGAAAAAGGACTAAAGAAAAAAGGAAAAGAGCTTGCTAGTCAGAGAGTAATCGTAGAAAATGTTATTAAAAAGGTTTAAAATTTATTTATAGACCACTATCGAAATCGGTAAAAACGTTTTGCTTTAAGGTTCAATTTGATAGCTGGAATTTACAATCTGGATATGAGTTATGTAAGAGGTCTAATATATCTTGTGAATTATTCAATATTACAGAAGGCTAGGAAAAGTTGCTAGAATTGGTTTTATATTGAATAGTATCGTTTTACGTAAAATATTTTGGTAAATAGACCATTAGGTGGATAATTGCAGCAAAAATTTGCTTATGAGAAAATATAACTTTACAAGAAGCAGTAATAAAACTTGAGCTACTTTGCTACAGATGAATTTGAGAAAATAGTTTAAGGCAGGAAATTTATCTAATAAACATTAGAATAAAGCATAATATTGAGATTAATTGAAATATTATTCTTGTAATCATTAATTTATTCCTAAACTTTGAGTAGGTATTATTACTTAGCGCCATTAGTGTGACTCCTACCGCTAAAGTAATAAAAGTAAGCAGCACAAAACATAATAAAATCCAGAACATATATCTATAAAAAGTAACAGATCAATATATTATCATAGAAATTTCTGCAAGTTTAACTTAAAAAGCTTGATATATTTTTCTAAATATATTATTATTTAAATAGAGGGGGAAATATGTTAGGTGAATTTACTGAACAAAATGCAATACAGTTTGTAAAGAATAGTCGTTATTATAATACAAATGATAAAATAAAAGCTTTAGAAAATATAAAAACTCATCTAGTTCAAATTCAAATAATCTTTGAGAGTAACTTATCAGAAGAATATAAAAATTGCTTAATAAGTGATGAACAAGCTTTAGAGAATGTCAAGGAGAATGCAGATCTAGTTTTGAGAATGCTTCGTGATGTTAAAGAGAGTAAACTAAAGTACGAGATAATCGGATCTGAATCTTTTTTTCAAGATATAAATACTTATTAAAAAGAAGTTAAAATAATTCAAAATAGTGATTTAAGTGCAGATATAAAGTATAAAGTGATCGTACTAATTCTGCTTTACACAATCTAAGAATGTATACAGAAGAAGCTCGAATAATTCTTGCTAGTAATTTACATGGTGATATGAAGCAATCTATTTTATGTTTAAAAGATAATTCTATTCTAAAGAATATTAAACTTTTTCCTACAGAAAGCAAATTTGTTTTATGTAATTGTAGTATCTATTCTTCGAGTAACGGAAATACTGATAAGATTGGAATTCTGGAAAATCAAAATTTGTTAAAGGATATTTTTAATACAAAATACCCTGATTGTACTGAAGAAAAAATACAGAATATTAAAAGAGATGTAGATAGTTTTTTTCTGCTTAAAGAATGTGGATTGATTCAAAAGTTTGAAGATAAGGACTTTAAAGAAAGTACTAAAGAATTGATAGAAGAAAAATTTTTTAATTTAGAAGATAGAAAAGAAAAAGATGGTTGAGAAGACTATATTGAACATACCAAACGTGCAGTAAAGAAATTGCCTTCAGTAGATTACCCTTCACCACGCTTAGAATACATATCATTAAAAGCAGTTGTGAAAGTTACAAATACGCTATCTTCTTAATTCAAGAAATCTAATAACATGCATTATCTTTTAGTGCATGTTATTTTGATTTAATGTTTACAAAAAATAACAGCCATAATAATTCATCCAATTCAATTTGTTACTATAAAAATTTCTCAAATCACTAATCTCATATTTTAGCATTGCTAGTCTTTCTATGCCCATACCGAATGCAAAGCCTCTATATTTTACATGATCTATTCCAACATTTTTAAAAACATTAGGATGTACCATTCCACATCCCATTATTTCTATCCAATTACTGTTTTTATAACTTATATCTACTTCTGCAGAAGGCACTGTAAAAGGAAAAAAACTACTCCTGAAACGTATTTTTAATTTCTTATTTTCAAAAAATTCACTAAGAAATTTATAAACAGTATATTTCATTTGACCCATATTTACGTTATTATTGACATATAATCCCTCTATTTGATGAAACATCGGAGTGTGAGTTGAATCAAAATCATTTCTATATACTCTACCAGGAGCTACGATTTTTATCGGGAAGTTTGTTACTTTTTCCATAACTCTAATCTGTACAGATGAAGTATGAGTGCGAAGTAACATCTTTTTGTCATTGATCTTATTCTTGAGATAAAATGTATCCTGTGCTTCTCTTGCAGGGTGATAAGTTGGAGTGTTTAAGGCATCAAATACATGAAACTCATCTTCAATATCTGGACCATCAATTACTGAAAATCCCATATGCAAAAAAATACTCGTTACTTTGCTTAACACCTTACTAAGTAAGTGAATTTTGCCAACCTTTTCAGGTCTTATAGGTAACGTAATATCAATAGCTTCATTCTTTAATTTTAAATTAATACTCTCTTCTTTCAGTATATTTTCTTTATTTTTTATTAGATGTACTATCTTGTCACGCAAGTTATTAACATTAACTGCAACTTCACGTTTTTCTTCCAAAGAATCTATTTCCTTTAAATAATTAAAGTAAAGTCTTACTTTACCGCTTTTACCTAAGTAAAATAACCTGATTTTTTCTAATTCCTCTAAAGAAGATGTAGATGAAACTTGAGAAATTATAGATACTTCAATTTCAGATAGCTCATCATGTAATTTTTTAGTGTTCACTTTATTTCCTGATCTATTATATATATTGTAAGTAAAATATAAAGATTGCCAATCAAAACTGATGGGCTTAGTTATTTTACAGTATTTCTAGCAGCAAATGCTATCTTTAATGTTCCCTCATCAAGATAATCAATTTCTCCGCCAATTGGTATGCCGCATGCTAAACGTGATATTATAATATTTGAATCTTTCAATATTCCAGTAATATACTGAGCTGTGACTTGCCCTTCCAAAGTATTATTAGTAGCAATAATAACTTCCTCAATTCCATGATCTCGTACCCTATTCATCATAGTATCTAACCTTAGCTCCTTAGGTCCAATACCATTGATTGCAGACAACCTACCGCCCAGAACATGATATGATCCAGAATATATATTGCCTTTTTCAAAAGCCCAGAGATCACTTAATTCTTCTACTACACATAATAATTTAGTGTTGCGCTTAGAGTCAGTACAAATAGCACATGGTGAAGCAGTATCCAGGTTGCCGCAGATATTACACTCCATTATTAGTAGTGCAAGCTCTTTGATTAAAGATGCAATAGGTAACATAACTTTTTCTTTATGTTGAAGCATATGGATAACCAGCCTACGTGATGATGATGGCCCTAAATTCGGTAACTTAGATAGAGCATTAATAAGATTCCTTATGTTTATATTCATCTATAACAACCCCACTTTTATACAATATTTATCATCCTTGAACAATAATTTCACATCTTTTATTCCATAACTGCGAAGTTTTGAAACTGTTGATTTAGCAGCATTAATATCTTTAAAAAATGCAATGTACCCTTTACTTTCAGGAATGTTCTTTTTTGGATGACGTTCATGTATTATTCTTTCATAATGTTTCTTATAATGTGGATTTTTCTTTACCAGCTGTTCTGACATTTTCCTTAAATATTGCACTTTAACTCTTGTAAGTCCATCTTTGTGAAATCCTAAAACTTTGGCTGCCTTTTCTGAAAGATCTATTATTCTATTCTCAAAAAACGGTCCTCTATCATTTACCCTAACAGTAAGTTTTTTTCCGTTTTTTAAATTAGTTACAAGTACAAAACATGGTAATGGCAATGTCCTATGCGCTGCTGTAATTAAATGACGATTAAATACTTCACCATTTGCGGTTAATTTACCATGATCTTCTATCCCATACCATGACGCTATTCCTATCTCTTCATAATTATCATAACTTTTTGGATGATAAGTTACACCTTTAATTGTATAGTGATTACCAATCTTATAATAACCTGAACTATTACGATATTTATGATAAAAGTTACAGTTACTAACAAGGATTAACATAAAAAATAAAAGCACTAGTTTTATCATCTACTGGATAGAGTAATAATATTTTCTTTTAAATATCTTTATATTATAATGAATTTAGTAATAAGGTAAATCTTTAAAATGGATAGTAACAAGATAATTCATATTATTGGTATAGGTGGAATAGGAATGAGTGCTATTGCTGAAATTCTCAATAACCTTGGTTACAGAGTGCAGGGTAGTGATTCATACTTAAGTGCTAATGTAGATAGGCTTCAAAAAAATGGCATAAAAGTATATGTTGGTCACAACTCTGGTAATATTAATGAAGCTCATACGGTTATATATTCTTCTGCAATCAAATATGACAATGTAGAGTTAGTTGCTGCACGAAATAATAATAAAATTATTCTTCATAGGTCTAATATTCTAGCTGATCTTACAAAAGGAAAATATGTGATAGCAGTATCAGGTTCAAGTGGAAAGACAACAACAACGGCAAAAATTTCTTCTATTCTTGATTATTCTGAAATTAATGCAAGTGTTATTATAGGTGGAGTATTAAATGCTTCTAGGAGTAACGCAAAATTTGGAAAAAGCAATATTTTTTTAATTGAAGCTGATGAATCAGATGGAACTATGTTAAAAATTCAATCTGATATTGCTGTTATAACAAGTATAAATGATGATCATATAGATTATTATGGTACATCTAATAACATTAGGAATGCGTTTTCTAAATTTGTAAATCAAGCAAGTTATGCAATTTTACCAGATCTTGCATGTATTGTACATAATAATAGTATAACATTTGGGTTTAACGAAAGTGCAGGTGTTAGAGCTGTTAACGTTAAGCAGCGTAGTAATAGCATGGAATTTGACGTATTATATGTAGCATCAGGTAGAGAAGATGCTCAGGCATCACCTCAAGTTCTAGTATTAAAAAGTATGGAAAACTTAGTGTTATCGAATGCAATTGGGTTACATAAAGTAAGTAACGCTCTAGCTGCCATATCGGTTGCAATAAAATTAGGACTTAGTGAAGAAAACATTAGAAATGGTCTTCTAAATTTTAAAGGAGTAGAAAGAAGATTTTGTACAATTGCAGAAATTAATGGAATAAAATTAATCGAAGATTATGCACATCATCCAGATGAAATATTAGCAACTTTAACAGCTGCACGTTCAATTACTGAAGGAAAGATCATTGGAATAATAGAACCACTTCGATTTTCTCGAGTGCGTAGTTTTTTTAGTGAATTCATAAAAGTTTTTACAATGTTTGATTATGTTATTCTTACTCCCATTCATCCTCCAGGAGATAAAGCCATTCCTGGTTACAATATAGATGATATTAAACAAGCTTTGGCGAAAAAAGGATTCATTAATGTAAAAATTATTAATGACTTCTTGCTTATCTCACATTTTATTAGTCATTTTGCATGTTCAGGTGATATAGCACTATTCATTGGTGCTGGCACTAATATTGCTAAGCTTGCAAAAGAAACAGTGAACTACTTGCACAGACAAAAGTAAATAAATTAACTCTATTTCTTTATTTGCAAACTACCATGAAAGTAAAGCAAGCCTTCTTTAAATTCATATATAGCTCTGTGTAATGCTAATTCTGGATTAGAAGAGGATATAAAAGAGATAAAAACTCAGTTAGAAATTAAAGTGAGAATACCAATGGATAAAGATATAACAGAACTGTTTTGTTTGGTTGATGATTTTTGTAAAGCTATAAATTTTGCAAACAAACTGTGCTTTTTATCTGCATCACTTAACATTTTTCTATAAATCAGAGTTTTGCCTTCATACACCAGTTACACTAAAGCCCAGAGTTTTGTGGCATTTAGCTATGCAGTACCTTTGTAGACTGTC
>NZ_JAZHPY010000063.1:0-6415 GCF_036711655.1 Wolbachia endosymbiont of Pentidionis agamae
GTGATCAACAAAGGTATATCAATCCTTTAGGGTTTCAAGTTATTTTTTATAAAGCAGATGATGAATATTTATAAGTTGTTATTAGTTGTTTATTTTCTACTAATAAGTAGTATCTCTCATGCTTCTTCACTTTACAATAGTCCTATCACTATAGACAGCAGGATTAAGACTCTTGTGTATAGCTCAAATGAGGTGTTTACATTAGTTTTTAGTCAGGGATATTACTCATATATCGAATTTAGTGAAGCGGAGAGAATAAAAAGTATTGCTATAGGTGATGCATCAAATTGGAAATTTATCCCTGTGGAAAACAGACTATTTGTTATGCCACTTGAAGTAAGCAGTCGTACTAATATGATTATTACAACTAATAAAAAAAGAAATTATATTTTTGACCTATTATCTAGACCTAATTATGATAAGGTCAAGTTGCCAAATTCAGAAGAAATGAGTCATGATTACTCTGCTGAAAGAGATATATCTTATGTAGTTCGTTTTTATTATCCAAAAGCTGAAGATGAGTTTGATGTTATTAGTGATGATGTGAATGAGATTTCTGATCCAAGTCAGGCTCATTTAATGGAGCAGGTGGACAGCGTGATACAAGAAAATAACTCAAAACATAATTATGTATACAAGGATAAGGGTTATGATATGGATTTAATTCCACTAGAATTATTTGATGATGGTTATTTGACATACTTTAAATTTAGAAACATAAATGATATACCTGAAATTCTGATAGAAGATGAAAATGGAATGAAGTTGCTTTGTAAGATGTTATTACTAGGTGATTACGTAATAATAAAAGGAGTACATAAGAAATTATTTATGCGTTATACAGATAAATATATAAAAATCATAAATAGGGCATTGTAGTATATTTATGACAAAAAAGTATTTTGAACAAGATTTAGTTAATGAATCAGAAGTAGAAGATAAGGTTATCACTGTTGGTTCTAAAAAAAAGAGTGGTTTTTTTATATTTATGCTTGTAGCACTACTAGCTGGTGTAGTATATTATTTTTATATTGGATCTTCTAATAAGAATGAAACTCCAAGTGATATACATATAGAGGTATCAACTAATGATACAGAGAAGCTTCGTGAACAATCCGAAAAAGTTCCAGAAGAAAAAGGTAATACATTGGAGTTTGATAGTGAAAGGATTAGGCCTGTGCCGTCTTTGCCTCCGCTTGTTTTACCAAAGATAATACCAGAGGTTCAATTGCCTGAAATCAAGCAGCAAAAAGAAGAAAAGTTGCAGATACTCCCTCCTTCTTCTTCATATAATCCTAAAATTGATATTACATTACCTAGTTCATCTTCTTCTAATGTGATAGGAGGTGGTGGTTATCCTAAGGAGAGACGTGGTACTAGCATGCTGACTATGTCAGGGACTAGTAATGAGAAATCTTCTTTGGAAAATGAGGTAATATCTTTAGCTAAAACTCCTGCTCAAAAAAATATAGCCACTAAAATTGGTAAGACAGGTTCTATGATTATTCAAGGTAAAATAATTGATGCGGTGCTAGAAACTGCAATCAGCACAGATCTTACAGGAACTCTACGTGCTGTAGTGAGCAGGGATGTGTATGCTGAAGCTAGTGATACTGTGTTAATACCTAGGGGTTCAAGATTAATTGGTGAGAGTTCATTTCAACCTGAAAAAACTAAAACTCGTGTAAATATAACTTGGAAAAGAGTGATTCTTCCTAATGGGATAGATGTTATTATTTCCTCTCCAGCAACTGATGAGCTAGGCAGAATAGGAGTACGCGGCATTGTCGATAATAAAATTGTTAGTTCTCTGTTCTCATCAGTGTTAATTGCTGGAGTTTCAATGAGTGCAGCATATGTAGCACAAAAAACTTCCAATGCTATTGATACATCTCTTAGTTTAATAAGCATGGCTAGGTCTATTACTTCAGGTGAAATAGATTTTTCCCCTTTGAAAGATATTCTTAATCCCGGTAATAATAAAGATTTGAATAAAAAGAAGTGGAAACTAGGAGCTGGGGCTGTTGAAAAAATTCAAAATGCTTCTGATGATAATGATTTACTTAGAATAATCAGAAAAGAAATAGGTAATGTTCTTGGGAACGACACTTCAGTAGGAAGTATAAGTTTGGCAGATGTAAAACAGTTATTAAAGAAAACGCAGGGCAAAGGTAAGTCTATGTATGAAAGTACAGCTGAAAAAGCAATTAATGATTTTTCTAAAGACGTTAGAGATATAATTGAGAGGTATACAGATAAAAAACCAACTATTTATGTTGATCAAGGTACTGCAATTAAAGTATTTGTAAGCCAAGATATAGTCTTTCCAAAGCAAGCAATATATCAATGAGTTATACTGCGCTTGATACATATCTTAAACCACTAGAGGACATTTTTAGTGAAGAAGGAGTTAATGAGATATCAATCAATAAATCTGGAGAAGTATGGATTGAAAATCGTGGTGATACTAGATGCGAGAAATTAGAAACACTTTCATTAAATCATCTAAAATCTTTGGGTAGATTGATCGCACAAGCAACAGAGCAAAGAATCAGTGAAGAAACGCCTCTGCTTTCAGCAACATTACCAAATGGTTATCGTATACAGATAGTGTTTCCTCCAGCGTGTGAACCAGACAAAGTTGTAATGTCAATTCGTAAGCCTTCTTCAATGCAATTGACTTTGAATGATTATGAAAGAATGAAGGCGTTTTCAAGCACTATCACAGAGAGTTCAATTAATGATGTTGATGCGGTATTAAATACTTTATTAAAAGAGAAAAAAATAAAAGAGTTTTTAGAGTATGCAGTTGCAAGTAAAAAAAATATCATAATAAGTGGAGGTACTTCTACTGGAAAAACAACATTTACTAATGCTGTTTTACGTGCTATTTCAAAGCATGAAAGAATTATTACTGTTGAAGATGCAAGAGAAATTGTGCTAAATGAACACCCCAATAAGGTTCATTTAATTGTTTCTAAGGGTGAACAAGGAAAGGCAAAAGTAACAACTCAAGATCTTATAGAGGCATGTCTGCGGTTAAGACCAGATAGGATAATAGTAGGAGAACTGCGTGGTGCAGAAGCATTCAGTTTTTTGAGAGCGATAAATACAGGGCATCCTGGTTCAGTATCAACTTTGCATGCAGATAATCCAGTCATGGCTCTTGAACAAATAAAGTTAATGGTAATGCAAGCAGGTCTTGGTATTCCACCTGAACAAGTAATGTCATACATCAAAAATGTCATTGATATTGTTATTCAACTTAAGAGAGGAGAGAAAGGAGTGAGGTTTGTTTCTGAAATACTGTTTACTAAATCTCTAAAAAGAGATATTTAGATTTATATAGTAGAAATAAATAATTTATGAGTCAACATCAAAACCATATTCGTAATATTGTTATAGTTGGGATTCTCTCTTTTGCTGTGTTGGAGTTCTGTTTTTATGTATCAGGTGTATTATTTGTATTGATGGTCTGGGGTTCTGATGTGTTGGACTTTAAGGCTATCAAGCCCAATCTAGGTGATTTTCCATACAAGTTATGGCCAACAATTTTCGAATATATAAAAGAGTGCTGGTATGAACCAGATAGATACACTACTGATTTAAAAATCAAGTTATTTGCTTCATTTTTTACACCGCTGACGATTTTAGGAATTATATTATGGAATGCAAAAGATATAATAATTGAGTGGAGGCCATTTAAGAAAAAAGAGTCTTTACATGGAGATTCAAGGTGGGCTTCTGAACATGATATACGTAAGTCAGGACTTAGAAGTAAGAGTGGATTACTTTTAGGAAAGGATAAAAGGGGTTATTTTATCGCTGATGGCTATCAGCATGCGTTGCTTTTTGCTCCTACAGGGTCGGGAAAGGGTGTAGGTTTTGTTATTCCAAATCTACTTTTTTGGAAAGATTCAGTTGTAGTACATGATATTAAATTAGAAAATTACGAAATAACTAGTGGCTGGCGCAAACAGCAAAAGCAGGAAATATATGTGTGGAATCCTGCTCAGCCAGATGGAATAAGTCACTGTTATAACCCACTGGATTGGATTAGTAAAAAGCCAGGACAAATGGTTGATGATGTACAAAAGATAGCGAATTTAATAATGCCTGAGCAGGATTTTTGGCAAAATGAAGCTAGAAGTTTATTTGTAGGAGTAGTACTTTATCTACTCGCTGCACCAGACAAAATTAAATCTTTTGGTGAGGTGGTACGTACAATGCGCAGTGATGATGTAGTTTATAGCCTTGCTGTTGTTTTAGATACAATGGGTAAGATTATACATCCGGTAGCATATATGAATATAGCAGCTTTTTTACAAAAGGCTGATAAAGAAAGGTCTGGTGTTGTATCAACTATGAACTCGTCTCTTGAATTATGGGCAAATCCTCTTATTGATACTGCAACAGCAACAAGTGATTTTAATATTTTAGATTTTAAGAGGAAGAGAGTAACAGTATATGTAGGAGTTACACCTGATAACCTCACTAGACTAAGACCATTAATGCAAGTTTTTTATCAACAAGCTACTGAATTTTTATGTAGAAAGTTACCATCTGATGAAGAGCCTTACGGAGTGCTCTTTTTAATGGATGAGTTTCCAACGTTAGGGAAAATGGAGCAGTTTCAAACAGGAATAGCATATTTTCGAGGCTATAGGGTTAGACTATTTTTAATTGTTCAAGATACTGAGCAATTAAAAGGAATATATGAAGAGGCAGGAATGAATTCTTTTTTATCAAATTCAACGTATAGAATAACTTTCGCAGCTAATAATATGGAGACAGCTAATTTAATATCACAATTAATAGGCAATAAAACTGTTCGGCAAGAATCATTAAATAAGCCTAAGTTTTTAGATTTAAACCCAGCTTCCAGATCATTGCATATTTCTGAAACGCAGAGAGCCTTATTATTGCCACAAGAGATTATTATGCTACCTCGTGATGAGCAGATAATTTTAATAGAATCAACTTATCCAATAAAGTCAAAGAAAATTCAGTATTACAGTGATAGTAATTTTACTAAAAAATTAATGAAAGAAACCTTTGTTCCAACACAAGACCCTTATAATCCGCTGCTTGCTGCAGTAAAAGCTGCTGAAGAGAAGATTGAAAAAGTCCAAGGATCCATCAGCACTTCTGATCCGATAGATCATCCAGTTAAAGCTCAGGATACTGATAAGGAGGCTGCAGTATATAGTGGTAATGATATGGAGGAAGATGATGACGATATGGAGGAAGATGATGACGATATGGAGGAAGATGATGACGATGTGGAGAAAGATGATGACGATATGGAGGAAGATGATGACGATATGGAGGAAGATGATGACGTCGAGAAGCAGCATAGCAATAAACAGCAGAAAAAAGATTAAGGTTACTAGTACTAGTTTTTAGATTACTAAACTAGATAGATAAGATGAAATCTTTTTTAAAGAGAAGTTATAATATAGAATATTTCAGAAGCAAAAAATATCGTAAGAACGGCTACACATATTGGTTTTAGCAATATAGTTGTAAAGATTACAAACGAATTTAAATGTTGAGAAAATTGAGGGTTACCATAAGCTCTACTTGGAAGGCTTGGAATATACGTAAGTAATAACAGTAAAGTTATTGCAAAAAAATTCAGATAGATGAACCTTGGCATTTTATAAAGTATGATGATACGTTATGGACAAAAAGTTTTACTATTTAAGTATAAATCTTTATCTTTTACTTGTATTTTTCATAAATTATATTATAGTATTATAATACAATTAAAGGTGATAAGTTAGATCTGACTAATTTGGATTATTAAAGATCTAGAAAAGATAGAAGAAAAACCTCCAAACCTTACATCTCTCAAAGTAGGATAGTGCTGCAGGATTACTGATAAAAGTCTATAAACCTCAATTATGGATTAGAAAATAGATAAAAGTGCAGCTAGCAACGCTAATTCTGGATTAAGAAAGGAAGAAAGAGTAGGAAGGCTTTTTGGATTTCAAGGAGTAAGAGATGAGAGTAGAAAAGATAGGAAATTGATAAGAGATCTGTGGCCAGTATGCTCAAGTTCAAATTTGTGCTTCAAGTAGCCAAAAACTGTCTCAATAATAGCTCTTTTTCAGAAGATCTTAGCGACATTAAAGTATTCTTCATACCTTTTTTTACTTTAGCTTTAATCCACGATTCGTAAAAAAGCTCCTTTTTGACATAACCTTTGTCACCAAACAACAAACCAGTCAGTTTTGTAGTAAGATTTAGCACAGGCTTTCTGTCATCAATGTTGCCAGCGTAAGTGCCTGGATTTCTGCTTTATCATTAATTATCAAATGTAGTTTAAAGCCGAAAAATCAACCTTTTGCTTAATTTTACAATATCAGCAAATACTTTATTTTTGGATATTCTTTTTTGCATTGCAATAGGA
>NZ_JAZHPY010000064.1:0-6238 GCF_036711655.1 Wolbachia endosymbiont of Pentidionis agamae
ATAACTTATTAGATGATATCTATAAAGTAACATTTATTCGTGATAAAGGTGATTATTTAGAAAGAATTGAAGAGTTAGACAATATAAAAGATCTTTTTATAGAAGCTAAATTTGTCTTATATAATGATGATATATCTTGTGAGGTGTATGATCTTTTTAACATGCCTGATAATATATTTGATGCATTTAGAACTAAAAAATATGATATATTACAAAATAATGATCGCTTAAAAGATATCTTTAAGGAAAAATTTCCAGATCTTAATGAGGATGAGATAAAAAACATTAGAGGAAATGTAGATAAGTTAGTTGAATTAAAGGATTCAGGATTTATCAATAGATTAACCACTGAAGATTTTAAAAATGATCCAAAAGAATTGCTGAATGAAGACATCCAAAGTTAGAAGCAGTAAGTCAAATTATACTTCATGCACTAAGTCGTCCTCAAGGTTCCCTAACTGATATCTCGCTTAAAGCATTTGTAAAATCTATGAATCAGCAACGTCAATAACTTGTTTCAGTATGCTACTTACAGTAGCATACTGCTCTAATATCAAAAGTAAGTGTTGCAGTTAATTGTTCTGTCAGTAAAATCAAAGTATTTGTATAATTTGATGAATGAAAAAGGAAAATGTTTCTAGCATAAAGAATGGTTTTAGCTTTACACATGAAAATCTTAAAAAAGCTAAAGATTTTATAGCAATGTATCCAGAAAAACGAGAAGCAAGTGCAGTTATGTCCTTGCTATATTTAGTACAAGAACAACACAGGTGGATACCAGACTCAGCTATATATTATATTGCTGATCTAATAAATGTGCCTTACATTCAAGTATATGAAGTAGTTAATTTCTATACTATGTATAATCTTAGGCCAGTAGGTAAATATCTTATACAAGTATGTAGAACTACACCATGCTGGTTATGTGGTAGTGATAAAGTTCTTAATGCTTTCAAGCGCATACTAGATATTGATGTTAACGATACTACAAGTGATAACTTATTTACTTTAAAAGAAGTTGAGTGTCTAGGTGCATGTATTAACTCTCCTGTTGTGCAAATAAATAATGATTTTTATGAAGATCTTGATGAAGCAAAAGTTAAAGAGCTTATTGAACAATTATCTAATAAAAGCAAGAATCAGAAAATCACGTAGCATTTCCACCTTTTTGAATAGCTTTATTTTTCATCATCAAAATTTGATAATAACACTGCAGCTACTAAACCTATTACAATAATTATTAAAGCAAAGGGTGCTGCTTCCTTATAGCGTTCATCACTTACTAATTCATATATTCTGGTAGATAAAGTTTCAAAGTTAAATGGCCTAATAATAAGTGTTATGGTTAATTCTTTGAGAGTATCAATAAATACAAGTAAAAAACCTGCAAGTATACTTTTTCTTATGAGAGGGACATGAATATTCACACATGTTGATATGGGCCCATATCCCATAGTAGATGCAGTCCACTCAATTTCCTTCGATACTTTTTTTAATCCAGACTCTACAGCTTTAAATGATATAGCAAAAAAACAAAATATATATGAATAAATTAATGCAATCACTGTCCCAACTAAGTAAACTTTAGTAATGTAATTACTAATTACTAGAGATACTTGACCCAAAAATATCATTATACTAATCGCTATTATTATATTGGGTACTGAATAACCCATTGAAATAATATGTGCCAAATATCTCATTATTTTATCTTTCTGTGCAACATAACCAATGATGATTGCAAGAATAATGGAAATTAACGCAGTCATTGATGATATGGTAATGCTATTAATCAAAGTAGCATAGAACCTAAAATCGTATATATGGAAACTTTTCTCTATAGTCCAATATATTAGTGGAATAATAGGTATAATAAAACCTATAAGTACAGGTAAAATACACATTGTGTATGTAAAAATTAAATGTGTTATACTTTTTATTTCTCTTTTACTATGATAATCTAAGTTAACATTTAATGACAAACATGAATCTCCTCTTTTTTGAAATTTTTTCTCTAAAATTGTCAGCACCAGAATAAATAGTAGCCCTATAATAGCTAAAACAGTTGCTAAATACTTGTCGTATAATAAAAACCAAGTTCGATATATCCCTGTTGTAAATGTATCGATTGCCAAAAACTGTGATGAGCCAAAGTCTGTAATAACCTCCATAAGAACCAGAGACAATCCAGCGATGATAGATGGGCGTGCAGAAGGTATAATAATAGCAAATAAATTGTGCAATGGAGAATATCCAAAAGTTGATGATATAGTTACTGAATTGCTCAATTTCTTTAAGTTTGAACGTACTAGTATATATACGTATGGATATAAACTAAATCCCATAACTAACATTCCGCTACCTAAGGACTTTATTTCTGGAAACCAATAATCATTTTTACTCCAGTGAAAAATTTCTCTTAGTAAGGTTTGTACTGGTCCTGAAAATTCCAGAGTATTTGCATAAATAAATGCTGATATATACCCTGGAATAGATATTGGAAAAAATAAGACAACTTCAAGAATCTTTCTTCCAGGAAATGAAAAAAATGTAATAAGCCACGCTGGTATTACACCAAATATAAAAGTTATTATGCCTACTCCTACCATTAATATGATGGTATTAAAAATATACTCTGGGAATAATCTACTGATTATCCAAGGAGAAGTTGCTGCGTCAGTAAATAGAATTGATACCAATGATACTATCGGGCATATGAATAATATAGCTATTAAAAATAGAAATATATTCTTCAGTATTTTTAGAAGCATTAACCATATTTATTATTAATATAAAGATATTATACAAAAATTCCTAAACTGTGTTCAGGAATTAGCAGTACTTTACATTTTAAATTGTCCGAAGTTATGGAACAATAAATAAAAATCTAGTAGATAAATTAGAAATGTGTTAGCTTAGATTTTTAAGGCTTGCACAGATAAATAAAGGAGGCACTTAATGGTAAAATTTTCCTTGCCAAAAAATTCTAAAATAAACGAAAAGGGTAAGGTGTATTCTATACCTGATAACGTAAAGAATCTCAAGAAATTTAAAGTTTATCGTTGGTCTCAAGATGATGGTCAGAATCCAAGAATGGACACTTTTTTTCTTGACATGGAAAATTGTGGTCCAATGATACTTGATGCTTTAATTAAAATCAAAGATGAGATAGATTCAACTTTAACTTTTAGGCGTTCATGTCGTGAAGGTATATGTGGTTCTTGTGCTATGAATATTGATGGTACTAACACTTTAGCATGTACCAAGCCGATATCTGATATCAAGGGAGACATAAAGATATATCCACTACCACATATGTATGTGATAAAGGACTTAGTGCCTGACTTAAGTCAATTTTATGAGCAGTATAAATCAATCAAGCCTTGGTTACAAGGAGATAAACCGAATAAAGAATATATACAATCTATTAATGATAGAAAGAAAATAGATGGATTATATGACTGCATATTATGTGCTTGTTGTTCAACAAGTTGCCCAAGTTATTGGTGGAACAGTGATAAATATCTAGGCCCTGCGGTTCTTTTGCAGGCATATAGGTGGATTTCTGATAGTCGCGATAAAAAAACTGATGAGCGTTTAAATAATTTAAATGATTCATTTAAGCTATATCGCTGTCATACTATAATGAATTGTACAAAGACCTGTCCAAAGGGACTCAATCCAGCAAAAGCAATAGCAAAGATAAAACAACTTATGTTAAAAATAGATGAATAATAACTTTTGAATGTTATAGCATGTCTTAAAAGATATAAAAAAGTTAAAATATAGTTTTAATATATATCAAAGTAATACAAAAAATGAAATATATATAGAGCCATTCTGAACTAAAACTACAGGGAGTTCAATAAAACACATCATAAGAACAATTAAACGTACTTGTGTTTTTTATAAAAAAAGGTTAACCTAATTAATTAAAAAATATAATGAAAATTGAAACGTGGGACACAAAATTGCTATTGTTGGTGCGACTGGAAATGTAGGGCGTAATGTACTAAACATAATATCTGAATTTAAAGATGAAGGAAAAATTTCAGTAGATTCTGTTATTCCTCTTGCATCAAAAAAATCAAGAGGGAAAAAGTTAAGTTTTGGTGATGATGAAATAACTGTATCATGTTTAGATAATTATGATTTTAATGGCACTAATGTAGTAATTTTCTGTGCAAGATCGGAAGTCTCTAAAACATATGTACCTGTTGCAACTACTTCTGGATGCATAGTTATAGATAACACTTCTTATTTTAGGATGAAGGAAGGTATTCCACTTATCATTCCAGAGGTTAATGAAGAAGAAATCAAAAAATATAGAAATAACAATATAATATCAAACCCAAATTGTTCAACAATACAGATGCTCTTAGTATTAAACCCTTTACATACGTATGCAAAGATTAAGAGAATTGTTGTTTCAACTTACCAATCAACTTCAGGAGCAGGAAAAGCTGCAATGGATGAGTTATATAACCAAACAAAAAAAATGTTTGTAAATGAAAATGTAAAACCTTCTGTATTTACTAAACCAATAGCATTTAATTGCATTCCTCATATAGAGGCTTTTATGGAAGACGGATTTACACTAGAAGAGCATAAAATGCAAGAGGAAACCAAAAAGATTCTTGGTGAAAACATTAAAGTTAATGCAACCTGTGTGAGAGTACCAGTATTTGTAGGGCATGCTGAATCAGTAAATGTTGAATTTCATAATTCTATTGCTGTAGAACAAGTATATAAAATATTAGATAAAACAGATGGAGTTTTAGTGCATGATAGGCATAAAGATGGAGGATATAAAACTCCTGTTGAAGTTGCTCAGGATGATACAGTGTATGTGTCCAGGATAAGAAAAGATTGTACTGTAGAACATGGAATAAGTATGTGGATAGTGACAGATAATCTTCGTAAAGGTGCAGCACTTAATATAGTGCAAATTTTAGAGATTTTGCTAAATAAATACTTGTAAGTGGATAATTGCAGTAAAATTTTACTTATGAGAAAATTAAACTTAACAAGAAGAAGCAAGAAATTTTGTTGCTAATAACAAGATAGCTTTTTAAAAGCAAAGAGAGCCAAAGTATCATGGTTTTATATTTTGAATAGCCTGTAGTGTCCCATTCTTGGATTGTAAAACCCCCTCGCTTTGAGACAAAAATAATAGTTGCTTGAGTATAGCGACTTTATGGGTATCAATTAACTTCCTAAGAAGATATTTGCAAACTCAAGAATTAGCTAATTTATGCAGCATAGCAGTCATCATATTAAAGAAAATATTGGTTTTGGAGTGTGTAGGGAATGTACATAATCTTTACTCATGTGTCTAAAATTTGATAGCCAAGCAAAGGTTCTTTCAACAATTCAACGTTTTGGAATAATTTAAAATCCTTTGGGATTAGGATCCTTTTTAGCAAACATCCTGTCTTCAACAGCGCTTTTGCAGTTCACTTGTATATCCTTGTATCTGTAAAAAATCTCTGTAATGTTGGTGCTTTTCGTTTTACTTTTATCCAAAGCTCCATCGCGATCTTGCTACACTTGTTACTTTGCACATCTGCAGTAGACTAAGCATATCCACAACAATATGGCGTTTTCTGCCATTTATCTTTTCCAGTATCATATCTCCTCTAGATCCACTTTTGAATTGTTTTGACTATCGATTATTCCTACAATATTGTTTCACTCTTTTCCATTGCTTTCTTTACTTTTTAACTAAAGGTTGTAATCTACTAGAAAGTAATATGAGAGTGGTAATGAGGTTTGAAAAAATAAGTAGGTTGGAAAACAAAAGATTTTGCCGATTCACTGATATAAAGCTTAAGTAAGAGAATGACCAAGATTTTAGTTGAGGCAGAAGCTAAAAAGAAGGCCAAATAAGGAAAATCAAACAAATTAAGGGGAAGACCGCTTGCTTTTGAGGAAATATCGGATATAATTACGTAAAGCTATGAAGTGAATGAAAGTGCAGCATATAAGACGTTAAAATTGGTAGAAGATACTACTAGCACCCAGTTTTGTGTTGCCAGACCGAAAAGAGCTGTTATATGGAATTTGATGAAGCAGAAACTTCCGTGGAAAGACCCAAGCAGAAAAGATTTTATTCAGGAAAAAGTATAGCATACAAATAGAAAAACAGAGCAGTTTATACGACTTTTTCGAACGGTAAATGATATTATTTTCGAGTTTTCAAAGAGTCATATTTTAAAGGTTTTGGCAGATATAGAGG
>NZ_JAZHPY010000065.1:0-6122 GCF_036711655.1 Wolbachia endosymbiont of Pentidionis agamae
CTTTTAAGTTATTTCTTTATACCCTTGCTGGGTCTCTCTTGTTTCTTCTTGGGATAGTATATCTTTATGTTACTTTTAACACATTTGATATACAAAAATTAATAATGTTAGCTCCGAATCTTAATTGCACAGTACAAATATTACTTTGGCTTGCATTTTTTATTTCTTTCGCAATAAAAGTTCCAATGTTTCCATTTCATACTTGGCTTCCTGATGCTCATGTGCAATCTCCAACTTCTGGTTCTGTTATATTAGCTGGTATACTTATCAAAATGGGAGGATATGGGTTTTTAAGATTTTCTCTTCCCATGCTACCAGAAGCCAGTATTTATTTTTCAAATGTGATTGTTTTCCTTAGCATCATAGCAGTAATATATACTTCTTTTATTGCATTTGCTCAGGATGACATCAAAAAGTTAGTAGCATATTCTTCAGTAGCACATATGGGAATTGTAACAGCTGGTATTTTTTCTTTTAATGAAGAAGGAGTGCTAGGTGCAATATTTCAAATGATCAGTCATGGCTTCATATCTTCTGCTCTATTTTTTTGTATTGGTATACTATATAGTAGAGCTAAAACTTTAAAAATTGAAAAATATAATGGTATAGCTAGCATCATGCCAAAGTTTAGCACATTGTTTATTCTTTTTTCAATGGCTGCAATAGGTTTACCTGGTACTTCAGGCTTTATAGGTGAATTTTTATCTATATTGGGAATTTTTAAAAGCGTAAAATTTACTGCAGGATTCATTGTATTAGGTGTAATTTTAAGTGCTATTTATATGTTAAATTTATGTAAACAAACAGTGTGGGGTATAGCAAGTACTAACGTAAAATATAATGATGTGAATAGGATGGAGTTACTAATTTTAGTTGTATTTGCTATACTTATAGTTCTGTTTGGGTTTTATCCTATGTCAGTGTTGAACTGCCTAAAACCATGCGTAGGCAGCTTATTAGTTAAGTATACTGCTTTATGAATTTTCATCATTATATACATATATTTCCAGAAGTTTTTTTTATAATTTCTTCGTTAATATTACTGCTTATTGGTACTAAGTTCAATTATCGTTGTATGAACCTGTCAGTACTGATTTTAGCTACTGTAACTTTAATAATGTTAATTTTTACACTGCAAAATGAGGAATTGATTCTTTTTAATTCGCTTGTGACATTGAACCTACATGTCAGGTCAGTTCAGATATTTATTCTAATTGTAAGTATAGTAATACTTTTGATGCTGAACATGGCAAAATATCATTATAATTATGAGTTTTCTTTATTGATTTTGTTTACAACATTTGGAATGATGAGCCTCATTTCATCTAATAGCCTGATTTCTTTCTATCTAGCATTTGAATTAATGAATATATCCTTATATGCTCTTGCCTGTTTCAATAGAGATTCTATGTATTCGTGTGAAGCAGGTGTAAAGTACTTCACACTAGGAGCACTTTCATCATGTATTATGTTGTACGGAATATCACTGCTCTATGGATATACAGGGCAAACTAATTTCTTTGAATTAAAATTATTTTTTAGTGAATATCAGGTTACACCAGGAATAATTTTTGGCCTTATTTTCTTTCTTGTTGGCTTATTTTTTAAATTAGCAATTGTTCCTTTTCACATGTGGGCTCCTGATGTATATCAAGGTGCTCCTACTATTGTTACTGCTTTTTTCTCCATAGCTCCAAAGATTACACTAATATCATTTTTTACTCGTTTAATAAATGAACAACTTATTACCATAGGAAATTACGTGCAACCTATATTACTCTATGTTGCTGCTTTATCGGTACTCATCTCAGCACTTGGAGCTTTGCGTCAAAAGAATTTGAAAAGGCTCTTTGCTTATAGCTCAATAGGTCATGTTGGTTTTATGATTTCTGCGCTTGCAACTTTTAAAATAGTGGGGATAGTAAGTGCTTTAACATATTTAATTATATATGTGATTATGAGCATAGGATTGTTTGCATGTTTAATACAAATTGATGATGATAATTGTGATATCACAGCTTTAGCTAGTATGGGAAAAAAGAGACCAGTGCTAGCTTTTTTCTTGTCTACTATTCTATTTTCAATGGCTGGCATACCGCCACTTGCTGGTTTTTTTATTAAATTTTTTGTGTTTCAGAGTCTAATGGATTCTGGTTTTGTGACATTGTCTATTATTCTTGTAATATCAAGTGTCATATCATGTTATTATTATTTGAATATAATTAAGATCATGTATTTTGATAAAGTAAATTCTAGTAAAGCAGTAACCTTTGATAATAGAAACTTATCTTTTATTATAGCAACATCATCTCTTGCGAATGTTATGCTATTTTTATGCATCAAGAATTTTTACTCCTTTATTAAGTGCTTGATAAATTCATAAATTATGATATAATTAATTTATAACAATAGCTATTATTTAGGAGGGCTCATTCTGTCTGCATCTTCAAGTTACGATATACAAGATATAAAAAAGAATAATTACACTACCGCATATACGATTGCTAGTGTGGTGTTTTGCCTATCCTTCATTACAGCTGCTTCTACAATTTATTTCATGCCTATGCTAGCAATATCCGCTAGTATACTTCCTATAATACTTGGTACCTGCGCGTTTTTTGCACTGGATTCGATAGTTATTATGACTGGACTTTTTATTCATTCTACATGTTATAGATCTAACTGTACTGATGAACAAGAAGAAAGTAATTCTCCTACAAAAGAAACCAATAGCGAAACTGTAAGAATAGAAGTTGATGATTTATCAGAGAAGAATGAAGTGTTACACAAATCAAGCAACAACAGCAAAGGAGTAGAAGCTTATGATTCTTTTAGTAAAGAGTTAGTGGAAGATAGAACAATATCTTCAAATTCAAGTAACAATGAGGAAGAAGAATCTAGATGTGGTAATACAGGTAGGAAGAAAGAAACAATCGAAGTAAGTGGCTTTAGTCATGAATTGCATAATAATTTAAGTAAAGATCACGACTCAATGGACATATCTAAGATTCCTCAGCCATCTAATACACCTCTGAATAGTTTTGTTCAATCCCAATTATTTCCTAGTTTACCTTCGCTTGTAAATAGATCATCACCTGGTAGTGCTTATGATTCTGGATATGTCTCGCATATTCTATACTCAAACAGCTTTGTACAGCCCAAGCTATTACCTTCTATAAATAGAGGAGAATCGGCAGATAGGTCGTTTAATTACAGTTCTGTTAATGATAATTCCATTGTCACTGAACGGTCATTACCTCCATATCCGCCAGTCCAACATACTATAGATACAGATCAATCACTTCCTAGCTTGCCATTGTATGTGAAACTTAGAAGCGCACTTGATGAACGTAATCAACAAAATGGCGTAACAAATAATTTTCATTACAATACGAACAATGAAGGAAATGAAAATTCGCTTACTTCTAGTCAATATAGTGGTACTGATTCTCAATCTGAAACAGATGAATCAGGACAAGTAGCAAGTAATAGCACAAAGGGTATTCCGGCTGAAGATTACGATATTTACTTTGCTTCTTTCACAACTGAAGCTACAGATAGTATAAATACTTCTTACCGTAGTAATTCTATTGTTACTAAATGGTCATTACCTCCATATCCACAACAGTTTACACATTTAAACAGTATGTCGTCACAAGGTTCACTTCCTAATCAACTGCCATCAATCGCAACAAATAAAATGAATGTTGGCGATGTATTGGAGTATAAAGCACGTTATTATTACAAAAATAATGATGATTCATCCATACCTGCTTCTATGTTCATAAGTGGTGATAGTAATTATACTTCTCATAAAAACAATTATGTTAAACAGCAAAAAGAGACTCCTATTTGTTATAGAAGTGGATATGTTCAAGCTTATGATGTAAATAGAAAATATTTTGATAGCACGCAACAAAGTAACACTGTTTTGGGTGATAATGTTAATGATTGTTCGTTCTATATAAGCGAAAGTGAGCGGAAAGATAATCACTTTTTTAAAGAAGGAAATTCTTCTACTACTAATGAGGGTGTAGAACTAGATTTAAAAAATAGTGGTCCAAAAGGAATGCCATTTAGTGTCAATAACAATACAACATATTTAAGTAATGTAAGTTGTACAGCATTAAATTCTGTTATTAGAGGAGTTAATTAAGTTTCTCATGCTATTAGAAGTGAATGAAAGAAATATTTGAGAATTTTCAGATCTATCATTATAAGAAAATTTCTAGCACTCATTTAGAAGCATTAAACCTGATTGATAGTGGAATTTTTGATGAGACAGTAATTTTAGCTGATGAGCAAACTTGTGGTAGGGGGCGTATTGAAAGAAAATGGATTTCACCTCTAGGTAATTTATATGCAAGCTTCATAATTAATGAAAGAACAAACCCTGATAGGCTTACAGAATTTGTATATATTATATCTTTAGCTATTGGAAATACATTACTATCAAATGATATTAATGTTCAATATAAGTGGCCAAATGATGTTTTAGTTGATGGTAAAAAAATTGCCGGAATATTACTTTCAAAGCCATCAAACAAAGATTGGTTAGTTGTAAGTATTGGAGTTAATATAGTTTGTGCTCCACTGCCCCATACAACATGTATTAGTGATTATTCTGCTATCATTATTTCTAATGTAGATTTATTAAAAAAAATAATTATTCATTTTAATGAGCTAAAAAAGAAATTAATATTATTTAGTGATATAAGGGAAGCATGGATAAAAAGAGCATTTAAAATGAATGAAAAGATAAATATTAATTTTGCTGATAAGTCGTACAGTGGTATTTTTATAGGTATAGATAAATATGGTAAATTAATGTTAGAACAAGAAAATAAGAATACTATCTATTTTGATTCTGGAGAGTTATTTGAGTAAATGAACATACATGTAGTTTTTGCTTATCTTATTAGCCTTACACTGCTTGCTAGTGAACTGATTTTTGTTTTCTCTCGCTATAAAAATAGTAAAAAAACTTTGAAGAATATTATAAAAGATGATGATGAAAAGAAAATATAAGAGGCTGTTTGTAGTTCTGAGCGCCTTCTGTTTTTTAAGCTGCATAATTTTCTTTACTTTATTGAAACTTAAGGAAAACATCTCATTTTTTTATACAGTAAGCGAAGCTGTAAGTTTAGATAACAACAAGCTAATACGTATTGGCGGAACGGTTATCGCAAATAGTGTTGTTTATAGCGAAAATGGAGTTTTATTTGAGATTACTGATTCAATTCAAAGTTTAGCAGTAAAGTACAAAGGAATACTTCCACCAATGTTCTCAGAAGGAAGTAACATTATCGCTCAAGGAAAAGCAATAAACAGTAAACTATTTTTAGCTGACACTATATATGCAAAGCATGATGAAAGATATATGCCTAATAAATATAAGTAGTTAAGCAATAAAAAATTGAGAAAAATAATGCAGAATTGCTTTACGCATGGCAACTCCAAACTCTACTTGCTGTAAAATAACACTACAACTATCTGCTATATCATCAGAAATCTCTACATTTCTATTAATTGGTCCGGGATGCATAATAATTACATCATTTTTTGCATAAGATAATTTCTTTCTATCAAGTCCATAGAGAGAAAAATATTCCTTTTGTGAAGGAATGAAACAGCTTTTATTCATTCGTTCTTTTTGTAATCTGAGAAGCATGATAACATCAGCTTCTTTTATACCTTCTTCTAACGAGTAGTATATTTTATCTACTCCATTTAAAGAGTGGCAGCTAAGGGTTGGTGGTGAAACTAAACTTATTTGTGCTCCGAACATTTTTAGCAGTTTTATATTTGATCTTGCAACTCTACTGTGCAGAATATCACCACATATTGTGATTTTTAAATTTTGTACTTGATATTTATTTTTACTTATTACCAGGTAATCTGACAGAGCTTGAGTAGGATGCTCATTACTTCCATTGCCAGCATTAATTATACAGCATTTTATATAATATGCTAAAGTTTGAATTATTCCACTATCTTTATGCCTAATTATTATAAAATGAGGATTCATTGCACCTAGTGTCTTTATCATATCTTGCAAATCTTCTCCTTTATTAATAGAAGAATATCTAATTGGTATTGTTATAACGTTTGCACCTAAACTT
>NZ_JAZHPY010000066.1:0-6118 GCF_036711655.1 Wolbachia endosymbiont of Pentidionis agamae
TGTTTTTTTTCTATTGTTACCAAAGGTTTAATATGGTGTATAGAGGAAATAGTAGATTTAAGTGTTTTTAATATGAAGAAAAGAAATATTTTTACTAAAAATAGTATAAGCGACAAAGTTGTTTTTTTTAATATAAAAAACAAAAAATTAGCAGTTCTTTTCCAGCCGATAAGCCATATTAACCCTGTTAATGTTGAAGTTATTACTATATAAAGTGGAATATTATCTGCCAGTATATTCCCTATGATTCCTCCGTATCTATACTTTGCAATTAGGTCTATCGATATTCTTGGTAAAAAAGCACATATTCCAAAATTCATTAGAATTAAATAAAAGATTTTAAGAAGTATTTTTTTTGGTTTAAAAACTAATAGATAAAATATAGTTGTAGCTGCTGTGATGCTGCTTAAACCAAGAAATTGCACTAGTATGTCAGCTATGTATGAACCTACTACACCACCTAAATTTGTTACTTTTTCATCTGTTAAGGTGTTAAATGATGGATCTTTATAGTTATAACTAAATACAGATGTACATATATACGTTAAGATTAACAGGTATATTAGTGATATTAGATATTTTTTAATATTTAGAGATAACATAAATTAAGAGTTATAATCACCTAGTAAATAAATTTTCTATGCTATAGTGTCAAGTGAGGACACTTTCTGAAGTATATCATTTATTTGACAGTAACATTATTGAATTATTCATATTTTATGATATAATATTTAAATCAGGTATGAACAAGGTATTGAGTTATGGCATATATAAATCCAGTGAATAATTTAAAAAATGCAGTAAGAGAATTTACTTATGAAAAGTTACTTGCTGATCAAAATAATGAACAAATACTCTCTGGTTCTACAATGTATAAGGATCTTCAGAGAATGAATTTTGTTATCAATGGCAAAAAAATACCTGCAGAATTAGTTATAAAATGGAGAGAAGAAATTGAAAAAGACCTAAATCCTAATAAAGACAAGGATTACCGCTTAATAGCAGGAGCAGTTTTTACTAAGATTTTTGAGTACGCTGATGCAATAGTGCCTAATAATTCTATTATAGAGGAATGAATTACTAACTGTAATCAATTTGCTTATGAAGGTAATCTACACTTTTATGTGATGGGTCCTTTATTTGATGGTAAAAATAGTTTATATGCAGGTACTATTGAAAAAGTAATGAATATTGATTGTACTGACCCATATTATATAAAGATTACTTCCAATACAGTTACGCCTATAGCTGATTGCAAAAAAATAAGTACAGGTGAAGCAAGTAACATGGAGGAAGCAACTATAGCTAAGATCGATGGCTCTCTAGAATTCACACTTGTAGCGCGAGAATATAATCAGGTTGAATACAGAGGTGGTCAATTGTTACTTATTGTTCCAAAAGAGTTAGAAAATTATAAAGTTGGTAATCAAAATTTACTTAATATTATTCTAGAATATTTTCAAATATTTTATGAGAAAATTTTTGGTTCTAGTATAGAAGTAGTTCAAAAAGATAATGCAATAGAAGTGAAGAGTGATTTAGGTAAACCTCTAAGCCATTTGAATCATTTAAAAATAGAACCAACTATCAAAACAATGCATAACTTTAAAACTCCAATTGCGGGTTAGAAATCACATATGAAAGTACGCTTGGTGTGTATTTTAAAATATCGAAGAGAGTCATGAATTTCTGTAAGAAGTTATGGAGCGGCTAGGTAGTGGAAAATTAAGTATCTCAGGTAAAGTTGAAGTAAGTCATATGTTTATATCGTATAAGCAACAGAAGAGTAGTTAGCAAAATTGTGCAATTTTTGAAAGAAATAAGTTCAAGATTGCTTATTCATGACTTTGCAAATTTACGAAAGCAATTTAGAGGAAGACGTCTTTTGGTACTTGGATATTTGTCTGTAAGTTTTGACAGATGAGAAGATTATATCAGGAGGGCGAGCTACTTCATCAAATTGGTTAAAACTTAACCATTCACCTTGTAGGTGATGGTTGTTTAGTTACTTGCCTTACTTTATGCTATACTTCCTATTAAATTGTTCTACCTAGCAATTTGCATAGAAAAATATTTTCAAACTTCCTTGAAGAAGTACTTGAGTTACTCGCTCCAACGCAAACTCACCTTTGTGTCTTGAAGTTATTTATATGGCTGGCTATTTTCTTTCTCTCTATTATTCATAAAAACTTCCAAAGTTAACACTATATACAAACTCAGCACCCTTTCTTGAACGCAGTAGTTCTTTTGAAATTACCCTTTGAAGTCCAAATTGTTTTTTTTTTTTGCAATGTTGCCCATGCTATATGTACAATATATAGTCAATAAAAAAAAATAAATCTGTTGATCCTTGATTTTTATTTATTTAATATAAATTAAAAAGAAATTATTATATGCATAGCAAGTTAAAATTTATTTTATATTCATTGATTATTATAGTAATGTTCACTATAACTTCATCTGAAGTTCATTGTTTGCATGATAAAGACGAAGAACAATATACTAATAATAATTATGTTAAGAATTTTAAACTTTTCTTTAGAACAAAACCTTATCATTCATAAGATATCCCATGATTTCCTCATCTTACCAAATTTGACAAAGATATATTAAAAGTATATGGAGATTGGAATTCTTACTCTAATCAAAAAGATTTTCATGCTTTATTTGATTCTCTTATGCATAGACGTACAGTAAGAAGAATATATAGTAACCTCCTTAATAAGCGTGTAATAACACCTAACGCAAGCCTAGAGTTATTCAACGATGAACTTACGCAACTCTGGTTTAGATCACCTTCTATTCAACTGCAGTGGAAGATAAAAAAAGTGCCTTTAGGCATATTTTCTGCGGTGAAATAGATAATGATAAACTTGGTGGGATGCATTTTGTAGGCAGGTATGTTGAGGTACAAAAAGAAAGAATGGGCAGGAATAGTTTGGGATAAAGATTTATGTAATAAAGTGAAAATATATTACCCAATTTGTACTTTGGAAATAAAGTATCTAGATAGCAACAGAATATCACAAATAAAATGTCCTGGTGGGTGCTCTTATGATCTTTATACAGATGAGATTCTGATTTCTACAACTAAAGCATTTCAAAATTTTAAAGATGGTACATGTTTATATAAGGTTCATAAAAAATCTTATGAATTTATCTTTATTAAAGAAAGTGACTCCATTGCTACATTTTTTTCTACTTCATCTAAATTTTTTAATAACAAGCAAATTGAATCTTGTCTACTTAGCTAGAAAAAATGATGCCTCATAAGAAAGTCAGCAACATAATGCTAGTTGGCGGTGGAGTGGGTAATGCTGTGCTTTTGTCTATAGGAAAAGAGTTCCTTAAGCATGGAAAGAAGGTTTTATACTTCGCTGGTTATAAAAAATTAAAAGATCTATTTAAAAGAGATTTAATAGAAAAAGCAGCTAGCACAGTTGTTTGGACGTGTGATGAAGGGTTGATAGAAATAAAAAGAAAGAAAGATAGAACATACTGTGGCAATGTAATTGATGCAATTATTGCGTACCAAAGTGGAAGATTAGGTAACGTTACAATAGATCTTGGTTCTATAAAAAAAATTATTACTATTGGTTCAAGTGGCATGATGAAAGCTTTGAATAATGCAAGAATAACAGTTTTAAAATCATACTTACAATACGGTTGTGAAGCAATAGCATCAGTTAATTCACCTATGCAATGTATGATGAAAGGCGTTTGTGCTCAATGTTTGCAATTACATACAGATGGAAATTTTCTCTATAGCTGTATTAATCAGGATCAAAGTATAAATTCTATTGATTTTGATTTTTTAGATGATAGATTAAAGCAGAATAGTTTACAAGAAAAGTTGACAGTAAAATGGTTAAGTTATGTAAAAAGATAAGTGTCTGATACTATAAGAAAACAGAAAATTGAAATGCGAAAACAATATAGAAAAATCAGAAAGAATATAGATAAAAGTTATGCAGACTATGCAGCAGAGAAATTAGCTAGTATCTTTATTGAAAATATTGATTATATTAAAGGCAATATAATTGCTGCATATATTCCTATGGATGGAGAAATAGATGTTATACCACTAATGTCTCTTTTAGATGATTCAGATTATGAAATAGTAATACCACTCATTAATAAGGTTAATGATGATTTAATGTTTCATAGGTGGAAGTATGATAAAGAAATTTTAATTCCTGATACAATAATTACTCCTATTGTTGCTTTTGATAATAAGCTAAATAGACTTGGTTTTGGTGGTGGTTGGTATGATAAAACAATAGGGAAACTACGTCATACAAAGCGAAATTTTATAGGAGTAGCATACGAAGCGCAGCACTCATATTTTTTACCTCAAGATGAACATGATCAAGCTCTAGACATTATAATTACTGAAAAAAAAATAAGGGTGGGTAATGTTATTTCAATATATTAGGAAATTATATTAAGATGGAAAACTTTTTAAGTAATATTGGAAAATATTTTTTAGAATTTTTATCAGGACTTGGAAGAATTACTATATTTTTCATACAATCTATATACTATTGTTTTATACCACCATATTATTTCAATATCATAATAAGACAAATAATAGAAATAGGTTTTTTTTCTTTACCAATTGTAGGGTTAACTGCATTTTTTATAGGAGCAGTAACTGTACTACAAAGTAGCTCAAGTGGAATAGAACTAGATCCAAGTTTTATCATACCTAAAGTTGTTACTATTGCAATTATAAGAGAACTTGGTCCAGCCTTAATTAGCTTAATAATGATTGGAAAAATTGGCTCATCTATTGCGGCAGAGATAGGAGTAATGCGCGTTACTGAACAAATAGATGCGTTAAAATCTCTGAACGTCAATCCATTTCAATATTTAGTTGCACCAAGACTCATTGCATCAATAATAGTATTTCCCTTTTTTGTTTTGTGTGCAGATTTGGTAGGCATATTTGGAGGTTATATCACTGCAATTGTAAAGCTCAACCAAAACCCTAATATATACATAAGGAATACTATTAATTTTTTTCATGCATATGATTTTTTCATCGGTTTAAAAAAGGCAATAATATTTGGTGGTATAATATCAATCATAAGCTGCTACTATGGCTATTTCTGTAAAGAAGGTGCACATGGAGTTGGGTTTGCTACAACATCAACTGTAGTTTTATCTTCCGTTTTAGTCATTTTATTGAACTATATAATTACTCTTATCTATTTATGAACCCAGCAATATCTATACAGAATTTAAGCTTGTCCTTTTTTGAAAAAAAAATATTAGATAAAGTAAGTTTTGATGTACTAAAAGGAGAGTCTTTAGTGATACTTGGCGAATCAGGTAGTGGGAAATCTGTCTTACTAAAGATCATTATTGGATTATTAAAAGCAGATTCAGGTAAAATTGTAATAAGTGATACAAACAATTTTGGAGTTGCATTTCAGAACTCTGCTTTGTTTGATTGCATGACAGTTTGGGAAAATATTTCATTTAATTATAAAAAGCGTTTTAACATAAATAAAGAAAAAGCAAAATTACTTGCCATAGAAAGGTTATATTCTGTTGGGTTAAGTGAAAGTATAGCTGAAATGATGCCAATTGAATTATCAGGTGGAATGAGAAAGAGAGTTGCACTTGCAAGAGCAATTGCACATGATCCTGAAACTATTATTTTAGATGAACCAACATCAGGCTTAGATCCAATCATTTCTGATGTAATTAACGAAATAATAATCAATCTACACGGCCTGGCTACAATCATTACTGTTACACATGATATCTACAGTGCTTTTAGAATAGCAGATAGAATGGTGATGCTACGTGAAGGTAAAATTATTTTTCTAGGCAACAAGGAAGAAATACAAAATACACATGATGATTATATAAAAAAATTTATTCATATATAATTTTTAATAAGGATTGGTAATATCGTTTTCACTATTATTTAATCTATTTGCATGATATAATAAATAATTATGTGAGGTTCAAATGAATACTAAAGTAAATTATGCAGGAATTACTAGGCGCGTAGCAACTTATGCAGTTGACCAAATAATATTGCTACTGCTCTTTATCCATGTTATCAGGTAAACCGTTTATTGAACTTTTTTATCGTACCTTTTCT
>NZ_JAZHPY010000067.1:0-6107 GCF_036711655.1 Wolbachia endosymbiont of Pentidionis agamae
TAGCAAAAAGCATATATTTTCTATAGCATCATTTAACATTTCATTTAAGGATTTATTAATGATGGTAGGAGGAATGTTTCTTATATTTAAAAGCGCTGCAGAACTATATTCTGACATTTATCCTGCTAATAAAAAAGATAAAAAGAACATTATGGTAAGATCTAAGCTCTTTTTTATCATCATGCAAATTATTCTTATAGATTTAGTTTTCTCTGTAGATTCTATATTAACAGCAATAGCTCTTACTCATAATATGATAATAATCGGTATAGCTTTTACATTTTCCATGATAGCAATGTTGTTTTTATCAAGTCATACTGCAAAACTAATAAGATCTCATCCTCAATTAAAAGTAGTGGCTATTCTTTTCATATTGTTTATTGGTGTATATCTTACGCTTGATGGATTGCATATAAAATTGCAAAAAGAATATATCTACTGTGCATTTGTATTTGCACTTCTAATTGAAGCCGTTAATATAATAAAGCGCAAAGTAAAAGTAAAATATAAAATTTAGCTTAACAATACCTGTTTTAGTCTTTCTTTAGAAAATCCATGCAGTAAAAGAAAGTGGATAATTCTGTGCCAAAAAACTTTTAATCCATCACAATAAACAGAAGGGTTATTAAAGCTCACATCAGTAGAGTTAAACCTATGACCATAGTTTCCACCATCACATATATTTTCATAACAACATTGTTTACACTCATCAGGTTTGTTTTCCATATCAGTTAAGAAATTGCTAAAGAATTTATCTGATAGAAACTCATCCCAACTAGTGTTGTTAATGTTATATTCAATAAACTTATGAGGAACACATGTTCTAAGTTCATCTAAAGGATCAAGATCAACATTATTAGAAACACATATTAGTGGCAATACAAATGGACTTCTTTTACCAAACCCATCAACTCGTGAATAATTGTTATAAAATAGTTCTAAAGAATTGATGCAATATCGAATAAAAACTTGTGGATTATCTGAATTCTCTTTTATCCATTCATCAAATACTTCAACCATAAATTGACCATATTTTTCAGGTTAATAAACTGGAAGAGAATTATAATTAAAATCTGGCAATAAAAGATCAAAGTGTACAAGTTTTAATTCTTTAACAAAGTGATTGTAAACATCAGTACCATTAGCTTCAGACAGATAACAATCCAAATTCATAGTCATTTTCTTGGCACAGTCTAATTTTATTAACTACCCTATCATAGGTACCATTTCCTTTTTTATCCAACCTGTAAGTATCGTTAAGATTTTTTGTTCCATCTAAACTGATCCCTACTCCAATACCATATTCTTTAAAAATTTTTATCCATTCAGTGTCGATTAGTATTCCATTAGTTTGTAAAACAAACTGAATACTATCTAAATTTAACTGTTGTGCCTTAGAATGTATTTTTGTACACATTTGAACAAAAGAATGCTTTTTTTGCATTAATGGCTCTCCGCCATGAAATTCAACAAGTAAATCTGTAATACCTAAATCATTCACACCTCGAGAAATGAAATCATTAAACTTATCAATTATCTCTTCCGATATATAAGGCCTTCTATTACGCCAAGATTGATCTGCTTTATTAAAGTAATAACAATAAGTACAATTAATATTGCATCTCTCTACAGTTTTAAGTATAACGCCTGCTCTCTTCATTTATACCTCCTATGTCATACTTAGCATATTTATGCTAAGTTCTATAAGAAGAACTATCTTGACATCCCTTCATCTTTCTCGTTCCTATTTTTAATTAATGTTATTTCTTCCTTCCAGCTATAACATACATTGCCATGTCCACCACCAGATCTACTAAAGTTACAATGATTATCATGGATAGTACGACCATGTGAATCATTTGAAAGCTTTTCTATTCTTTCAAGAATAAGACTAGTATTAACTTGATTAGTATTGGTACTAAGATTTTTTAATAATAAATTTACTTGTTTTTCTTTATTCATTATAAGCCTTATAAGTTAAATATTATATGTAAACAATACTAGAGTGTATGTAAATGAAAATTACGTTATTTATATATAGGAATCCTACTAATTATTTTTTTTGCTTCTAAGTGCACAGTTTTTATTACTTCTTTTTCAAGTACTTTTAATTTTATATATCCATTATTGAAATACATGCTATAGCATTTTAATTGTTGACCATCTCTAAGTCCTGAATTGTAACAATTGCTTCCTGGCTTAACTCCTTTTATCTTTTGTGTTTCTAAGGTTTTAATTATGTTAAAGCATATTTCACTATGTTTATCTATATCTTGAAAAGTTAGATTTTTATTCAGTAGTGTATTGGGTAATAAAGTAAGAAGTATATTAGGATTATTAATAGAATCTATAATCTTTTTTACAAAGGATTCAGATAATTGACTTTTTAAATAACAAGAAAATAAATCAGTATCAAAACGAATATGATTTGAATTTATTTCATCTATTATCTCATTTACTAGATCTAATAAATTATACTTGTTGTTACTTACTTCATTTAGCTTTTCATTAATAATTACTGCAAGGATAAAGCCTTTATAATAGCTTAACATCCTTATATTTTTATCTAATAAATGCTTTTCACTTATTTTCTCAAAATTAATATTATTTATTATAGAATTAAAGTATTCTTTTATTGTACTGTTAATTATTGTTAGATATTCGTCTATATCAATAAGTTCCGCATTAAGTAAGGTTTTAACTCCATAGAACTCAGTAAATCCCTCGAAAAACCACTTATACTTTATCTCATTTTTCTTATCAGTATCCTGTTTTATTGTATGCCCTATATATCTGTGAGCTAATTCATGAGATATAACTCTATTGTATTCTTTAATATCTTTATTAATATCTCCTTTAACAATTATATAATCTTCCTTTGCAATGCCTTCAATATCATTCAGATTTGGGTCATCAATAAGTATTATGTTATACGGCTTACTTTTAAATATAAATAAGTTGTCCTGTGCTAAAATAATTTTATTGACAATACTTACAAAATTTATTCTTTCATCAGCATTGGTATAAAGCTTATTTTCCTTATCAAGATCAAAAATTTTTAAGTTATAAATTTCAGTGATTTCTTTTATGCTACAAGGCAAGCCTTCAAAACGAAAAAAATTAGTTGAAGAATAATCTGAAGCAATTACAGAACTTACATAATACATATGTATAAGGCAAAGATAAACTATGTAACGCAGTATCTTTCTTACTTTTCGTAGAATAGTGGCTGTAAAAATTGCAATTTTATTACGCATTTTAGTTTTTTCTCAATACTGAATATTTATCTTTTCAATGCTGACCAAACCATTAATGTAATAAAATGAAAGGTAAAAGTAAAATATTAACTTAGCTTAATAGAATCTGCTTTACTCTTTCTTTAGAGAATCCATGTGGATCTTTAATATTTGTCAAAATAAATAATCCTACTAAAATATAGATTTATAAAAAACAATGAAGAGTTTGCAGATTAAAAAAGTACTACTTGCAACTATAGTATGCAATACTTTACTTTGGTATGACCATATGATTTTTGGTCACTTAATAGATATTATTGGCAATGTATTTTTTCCTTCCAATAATTCTCTTGTTAGCACAATAAAAGCTCTTGGAGTATTCGCAGTAGGTTTTTTATTAAGGCCTGTTGGTGCTGCAATTTTTGGTCATATTGGAGATAAATATGGTAGAAGGATTGCTTTATTTATCTCAATAATCATTATGTCATTGTCAACCATATCAATAGCTTTAATACCTGGATATCAGAATATTGGCATTATTGCTCCAATACTCGTAATTTTTATGAGAATATTACAGGGAATAGCACTAGGAGGAGAAGCAGGCAATGCACCATTTCTCATTGAGCATGCCAGTAGAAATAACAAAGGTTTTTTAGGAAGCATTGAAGTCTTAAGTGCAATTTTAGGATCCATATTAAGCTTAATAGTAATATTTTTATGCAAACAAATCTCTCACATATATTTTGAATCTTGGGGATGGAGATTGCCATTTATTTTGAGTCTGGTAATTGGATTATTGAGTATATATATGAGATATATACTTGATGAAAGTCCTGCATATGAGAAAGATAAAAAACAAAATAAAATATCAAAATCTCCATTAAAAGAGTTATTAAAAAATTATAAAAGACCTTTTTTTATATCGATATGTGTTGATATTGCTGAAAATGCATCCCTATACATCTATTTAGTACTTTTTGGATTATTAACACAGAAAGCATTTAAAATCAGTACTAGTTTTATAGAAATAGTTAATCAAGTTATTTTAGGAATATTAGTATTACTGTTTGCAGTATTATCTGACAAGATAGGAAGAAGAAAAGTTCTTGGGTTTGCATTTGTGAATTTTATTGTAATGAGTTATCCTATTTTCGTTATGCTATGTAGTAATAGCTATAAAATGATCATGTTAGCACATCTTTTATTTATAGTACCTATTTCGGCCTCCCTTGGTCCAGTTAGTGCTATGATGTGTGAATTATTTCCAATAAAAGTGCGCTATAGTGGGTTTGCTTTGTCACGCAATATAGCTGCTGGATTTGGTGGATTTGCTCCATTTCTATGTACATTGATTATAAAAATAACTGGCAGAGAAATAGCTGCCAGTTATTACATGATTTTTTGTGCATTAATTGGATTAATTGCTATTTTACATATTAAAGATAGAGATATTATTACAAATTAAATGAGAATCATACATGCTTTATTGCTAATCTTTATAGTTGTTACACAGGGTGGATGTTTGCATATTTTGATGGGTAGCATTGCTGTGACAACAGCAGCAGCGCTTGCAATGCAAGATAAGTCTTTAGGTAATACAGTTGATGATACGACATTATTGATTAGGATTAATAAAGAGCTTTTAAAGCATGGCTTATTTTCATCTATAAGAGTAAAAGTAAGTGAAGGAAGAATATTACTTATAGGAAATGTAAGTTCTCCAGAAAAACAACTTCAAGCAGAAAAGATAGCTTGGCAACAAAAAGAAGTGAAAGAAGTAATAAATGAAATTAGAGTCACACCTATTAATATGTCTTCTCCGGTTAGCACTACTATTGATGCTATTATAACTACTGAAATAAAAACAAGGCTTTTTGCCAAAAAAAATATAAAATCGGTGAATTATACAGTAAATACAATTGATAACACTGTTTATCTGATGGGTATAGCTCAAAATAAAAAAGAACTGTCTTCTGTCATATCAATTGCAAGAAAGGTAAAAGGAGTAAAAGAAGTTATAAGCTATGTAAGATATAGAAATAGTAGGTTACGTGGGTGAGAATTGAGTCATAAGTTATGTTAGTAAGTTTTGTATAGCTTAGAAATATGAATCATCAAACGCTATTTGACTAGCAAGAAAATGAGTACTATTTTTGCACTATCAACTGTATTTGGTAAGTCTGGTGTTGCAGTTATTAGGATATCAGGAAAAGATGCGTTAGGAGTACTAAAACATTTTGGTATTAGTAAAAAAATTAGACCAAGGCTTGCAACATTAGTAGATATGTATTGCGGCTCGAGAGAATTGATAGATAGTGGTATTCTCATTTACTTTCCAGCTCCAAATAGTTTTACTGGTGAAGATGTAATAGAATTACAAGTGCATGGCAGTAAAGCTGTTATAAAAACTATTCTAGAAGAATTATCAAAGATTTTTGTAATTGCAGAGCCTGGGGAATTTTCCCTAAGAGCTTTTCTTAATGGAAAACTTGATTTGACTCAAGCAGAAGGCATTGCAGATTTGATTAATGCAGAAACAAAAATGCAAGCTAAACAGGCATTAAAACAGATCTCAGGAGAATTAGGAGAGTTATATAGTAATTGGAGGGAGGAATTAATAAGTATTCAATCTAGAATTGAAGCATACATAGATTTTCCTGAAGATATAGAGGAAGAAACTCCTGAATTAGAAAAAATTAGTACAAAAGTTAAAATGCTTGAGCAATCTATGGATAGTCATTTAAATGATAATAGGCAAGGTGAGAGGTTACGTGAAGGATTACATGTTGTAATTACAGGTAAGCCTAATGTTGGTAAGTCAACTTTATTTAATTATTTAGCTAAACGTGATATAGCAATAGTTTCTGAATA
>NZ_JAZHPY010000068.1:0-5653 GCF_036711655.1 Wolbachia endosymbiont of Pentidionis agamae
AAAACTTACCATATCAATTGGAGAACTCTCTGCAGAAGTAGCAGGTGAAACCTCTCTACTTGGTGCTAAAGGCATGTTTTGAAACGAAAAACTAAGTGGTTGAAGATTAGGCATTTTTGTTTTACTAGAAGAAAACTTTTGACTATTTTTACGAGAAAGATATGGAGAACAACTACCAGAGGTAGAATGTGATGACGTACTACTGCTACTTGATGTACGTTGAATTCCTCTATGTTGACTAAAATCACCAAGAGTACTACCTTCTGCAGGTGAAGGATCTCTAGCAACAGCACCTCCTCTAAAAGATGACGACCTCTCTGGTACTTGAGGTTTAAGCTTTTCTTTTTCAGCAGCAAGCCTGCGGTCTCTTGCATAGTCAGTCTCTGGGAAATAAAACCTTTCATCTTTAGAATGAACAATATTTTTTGCCATATAATCAACTAATGCAAACAGTACTCCAGGTTCAGTTAAATCAATTGCATATATTGGGCCCTTTTCACCTAATTGCCTACTATAATCCTTTACTAGACGTCTATCGCCTAATGTAAAATTATTAATAAAACGCTTAAACTCTTGACTATTATAATCACAATCAAGAATCATTAATTTTGATTTTGAAGGCTCGCCATAATGACCTGTACAAATAATTTCTTTTAATCCCACTCCATATCGTTGTTTAACTATCTCACAAAATGATAAAACAAAATTTTTAAAACCCTGTCCCGCTCTATGATCTGTAACAGCTCTGATGCAATAGTCATATATTTTTTCTTGTACCTCTCTACTACTATCTAAAGGTTTTATAAATAATGAAAGCTTATCTTCTTGCCAATAGTCGCATAAATCCAGTTTTAAGTTACGAAGTAAGAATAATTTATACTCTACTGCTTGCTCGTCTTCATCAATAGCAATACCAGAAACAAACTTACTTTTATAATACTCTTCAAATTGTGGAAGTGCATCATAGAAAAAAGATAGTATTCTTCCTAAACCTATTGTTTTACCAGTGACATCATAAAAAGCTTTTGAGAGAAGATACGAAACAACTCTAGACTCTAAACACTCTAAAGTATCGTAAGATAACGGAAGTTCATAGCACTTTATATTTTCATCTCTTTTTATTTTTCTTTTATCAAATTCAATTTTTTTATACTCATTCTCAAACTTTCTCTTTGTATAATGAAATAGATAATTGAGTTCTGTTAAACACTCTGCATCACTCAATGATGAATCTAGTTTAATCCTTAAGTTATCATTTGATATACTGCAAACAGGGCGCCCCCTGCTTATAAAAGAAAAAAAGTTACATAAGTTAACACAATATATGAATTTTGATTGATCTATTGTCATAAACTTACCTCGTCCACTCTCTTAAATCGCGAACATTTTTTGTCACACCAGGGATGATACGAGAACCCTCTCTAAGTCTATCTAAATCAGGGCGGCCTGATTCTTCTTGTTTAGATGTGCTCTGCTGAGATGTTGATTGCTGAGCTGAAGCTCCTTGCATTGAAGTACTTGGCTTTTCTTGTTGATCTTTTGGCATAATAACCTCCTTAAATATTTATAACTCTTATTTACTGCGAGATGACTGCTGCGTTTGAACTGAAATACCATCTAATTTAGAATTAGGATCTTTAGAAGCTGCATGTGATTTTGTATTATCATAATTCCATTCTTTTTTTCCTTTATCCAATTCCAATTTAAAACAGGTATTAGAAAAATTAACCTTTGGTGGAGCTTTTTTCTTCTGCTCCTCAGGTTTTGGAACTTCCACAGACTTCTTACTCTCAGCACTTTCACCTCTCTTTACCTCACTTACTTGTGTTTTTACCTCTGATCCAGGTAGTTTTGGTGGATTACCAGGATGAAATGGTTTTTCTAGATTTAAACGTTTTTCATTACCTCCTAAATTTTGTTCTGGCTTACCCATTTTAACATCATTAACAAACACTGTATTTATGACTGACAAAACTAGATTTACCGTAAATTTTTCATTAAATATACCTTCCATGGTATCTCTGGTTGCATTTTGTAAGAGATTCAGTCTACTGTCAACACTTTTTTCTGTTTCTAAAGAATTTTTTTGATTTTCTAAAGTTTTTACATTAATACCAACCGCATCACACAAAAACCCAATTAATAAAGTAATAAAGCCTACTTGATTTCTAATTAAACCCATTTTCATCTCTTGCAAAAGCGTTAATTCTTCTACCAATGCTTTTATTTCACTTTCACTTACTCCTAACTCTCTTAATCTAATTAATTTTTCCTGTAAGTCTTTGATTCTCTTTTCAAGTCTTTCAAGAAAAGAAAGTTCTTTTTCTCCTTTATCTTTTATAGAAAGATTTTTGAGCGATTTTAATAACTTTTTTAACAACGATAAAAGCCAATTTCTTTTTTTCTGCTTCTTTTGTTTGAATAAAACATATTCATCTTCTTCTTCAGAAATCTCCTCGTAATCCAAACCAATTGACTCAGATAAATCACGAATCCAATCAAAAATTTTAGACTTAGAATGTTCATCATCAAATAATGAATCATCTTTACCTTCAACCGATATATCTTCATCAAAATCAAAAGCTTTGGAATTTTCTTGTTCTTTAAAAACTTCCTCTTGCTTTGCTTGAGAGTTTGCTTTTTCTTCTAACTTTATTCTTTCTTCATTTGCTTTTCGATGTTCTTCTAGTACCTTTTTCTGGTCACGAGCATTATTGTCATCATTATTATCTACTTTTATTCTCTGATTGATTAATATTTCATCGTCAAGGATTTTATTACCATTTTTATTATTTTGAGCCATTCAAATTAATCTCTCCTTTGTTTTTCTAAAATCTGTAATCAACATATACTATACATAGTATTTGATGAATGTTAAATCTATATTAAAATTATGTACTATAACAACGAAGTTATACACAACGTACTTAAATTGTACAGTAAAAATTATTAAAGTTAATTTTCTTTATGCAATATATCAAATAATTGTTTCTGCTTCTTCAAACTCTAAATTATCCGCATGCTCTAGCATCTTGTTCCTTAAATCTTCTTTATTGAAATTTCATACTAAAATTTTACATTCTAACTAAATAAAAAAACTATAAAAGTAGTATTGGATCTTATACAGAAACTGTATTCTTATTACTATTTTGTCCATAAGACTCTACTTTAGGGTACTTAACTTCATATGAAGGTGAAGTAATGATTGCTGCTATAGCAAGTCCTGTTCCTATTGTACACAATGCTCCTACTATTGCTAAAGATAAGGTTGAATTTAGTATATCCTTCGTGAATAAACAATATAGAAGTGATGCAGTAAAACAGGATATTGCAACAAGAGCATAGACAATTTTAGTCGTATCAGACCTATTATCTGTATAGCTTAGTCGTATAATATCGTTATCAGTAGACTTTATTTCCTCTTTAGAATAACTATGGTTATCAACATTACTTATTCTACTAGAATCTGTGTGTTGTGCTGCTCCTAAAATAGTAGATATTGAGAGAGTATTATGAAGTTTTTTTTTCATCATTTTTTAGATACTTAGAAGGTTTTCTTCTACTCGGTGCTCCTTTGTTTCTTCCTTTTGTGGAGCACTTTAATGGCTCATGAAATTCTGTTAATAACTCTAGATTTGTACTCGAAATAGAGTTTGAGGTTTCTTCATACGATGACACATTACCAATAGATGCAATATTTGCAAGACTTCTACAGTTTGAATCATATGAATTTCCTGTAATTGAAATATTTCTCTCTTGATGAGGTTGAGATAATACTTCACTGTCATTACCTGATATAGTACCATTTAATCTGTAATCAAAACTCTCTAATTTCTGCTTTTGTCTAACTGTTACCTGTAACTTACCTTTAACAAGGGGATTACTCAATTTGGATTTTTGTATTCTGCTTTCTCCCGTATCATTATACTCCCTATGATTAGTAAATGGACTAGTTTTCCATGCTGGACGTGTGTTACTTTCTTCCTTTTTATTATCTTGTAATATGTATGATGCATTTTGTTCAATTATGTGTGCAGAGTTTTGAATTACTGACCCTTGTGATAAATTGCTACTAACACTTGCCCCTGTAGAATTCTCGACACTATCATTAATTTGTCTATATGTTCCTGATGTATTTGCACAAGAAGATGCAACTTCATGTTTTGCTTTCTTCTTTTTTTTAAAAAATTTCATAATTCTTTCACCTATTTTTATAAAAACCTAATTAATCAGATCATCTTAATATTAATTTCTTATTAAGGCAGTTGTCTTTATATACTATTTCTCATAGTGAATTAATAATAATATTTATATACCAATAGTCTAAAATATCTGTATAATAATCTTAACAAGTAGGGAATTTGCCAGTGCAAATCTGCAAAAAAAATTATGATTCCGTTTTAATCCTAGAAAGCGGCAAATGTTTTTTGGGCAAAGGAATAGGTAAGAAAGGAAAATCTATTGGGGAAGTCTGCTTTACTACAAGCATAACAGGTTACCAACATACCATCACAGATCCATCTTTTGCAGATCAGATTATTACATTTACCTTCCCTCATATTGGCAATGTCGGAATAAATCATAGCGATTACGAGAGAAAAAAGATTTTTGCAATTGGAATAGTAGTAAAAGAACTGTCTTGTGGTTCTCATCCTTCTTCTTACACAGAAATAAATGATTGGCTAGAAGAAAATAGCATTGTAGGCATATCTGGAATTGATACTAGAGCTTTAACTAAATACCTTAGAGAGAATGGTCCTCAAAAAGGAATGATGTGTTCAGCTGGTGTAGATCTAGAACAAGCATTAAAAGAGTTAAATGAGCATAAAGTACAAGAGGATATAAAAATCACTAATAAAGTAAGTTTAAATAGTTTCGCAGATACAAATAATGACACACCTAAATATAGAGTAGTAATTGTTGATTTCGGTGTAAAAGCTAGTATAACAAAGCAGTTAATAGCACTCAGTTGCTCTATCAATATAATTAAGCCTGATAAAAATCTTGTAGAGAATATACTGAGGATGAGTCCAGATGGAATAGTGCTTTCAAACGGTCCAGGTGATCCAAAGCTGATAAGTAATTATATATTTACTGAATTGGATGGATTAGTGAAATTGAAAATACCTATTTTTGGTATATGTTTAGGTCATCAGTTGCTTGCAATAGCTCTAGGTGGAAAAACAGTAAAAATGAATAATGGGCACAGAGGAAGCAATCATCCAGTTTATAATATAATAAATAAAAAGATGGAAATAACTAGCCAAAACCACGGATTTGTTGTTGATCATACTTCTTTACCAAGAAATGTGGAAGTTACACATGTTTCTTTGTTTGATAATACAGTAGAAGGTATGGCAGTGAAAGGTTTACCTATTTTCTCTGTTCAATACCACCCAGAAGGAGGGCCAGGGACACACGATTCACATTATTTATTTGAACTCTTTATTAATAACGTTAAATTATACCAATCCAAGTGATTATCAGCATAATAAAGTCCCTACTTATACTACCCGCAGTGTTTCTAATACTAGTTACTGGCATTTATCTATCAATAAAACTCAAGTGGTTACAAATATTTAAACTTCCTAAAGCATTGTCTTTAATTATAGCTAAGAAAAAAAATTCTAGTAGATTTGCTTCTATAGTAGCA
>NZ_JAZHPY010000069.1:0-5505 GCF_036711655.1 Wolbachia endosymbiont of Pentidionis agamae
GAGAATGTTTGTTTTCTACAAAGCTAGGATAAAGTTTGTGGATGATAATCTTTCATGCACACGCTTTACTACATAATCAGCGCAAATATTGAAATGTTCATAAAGCTTTTTATAAGGTGCAGATTCTCCAAAACTTTTCATACCGATAAATATACCATCTAGACCTATATATTTATGCCATCCCATTTCACTTCCTGCTTCAATTGCAACTTTTATGCTATCATTACATAATATCGATTTTTTATAACTATCATCTTGCTCATCAAAAAGTCTAGAACATGGCATAGAAATGACTCTTACTCCTATATTTTCTTTCTGCAACTTTTCGTGAGCTTCAACTGCAATTTCAACTTCTGAACCTGTGGCAAATATTGTGACATCTAATTTTCCTAGAAATTCACGCAAAATATAAGCACCAAATTTTGAAAAATTAGTAGATTGATCGATGTCAAATTTTCTTATGAAATTAACATTTTGCCTTGAAAGAGCAAATAGTGTCGGTGACTCTTTTTTTTCAAGTGCAGTGCTAATACATTCTAAAGTTTCAATAGCATCAGCTGGCCTCATGACATATAGATTAGGTATAGCACGTAGTGAAGATAAATGTTCGATAGGTTGATGAGTTGGACCATCTTCACCAACCCCTATTGAGTCGTGGGTCATAACATATATAACTTGCTGCTTCATTATTGCAGATAAACGTATTGCAGGGCGAGAATAGTCAGAAAATACCAAAAAAGTTCCACCATAAGGTAATATTCCACCATGTAATGCCATCCCATTCATACATGCTGCCATCATATGTTCTCTCACTCCATAGTGAACATATGACCCATTATAGCTTGTCTTATTTATTACCTTCATGTGCTTATATTTAGTACAGTTCGATGCAGTGAGATCAGCAGATCCACCTATAAGTTCAGGCATAGATTTTGTTAATAATTCCATTACTTTGCCAAAAGAAGATCTAGTAGCTTCATTTGGCATTAATCTGTATATTTGTTTTTTTAAGCTATCTAAGTCAGAATTTATGTTATCCGGCAGACATTTTGCAATTCTCCTTTGCAGTTCTTTATTATTTTTTAATTCGTCTTGATTGTAATGCAATTTTGCTCTTTCAACTGTTTTTTTCCATTCATTTTTTATGTTTTCTGGAATGTAAAAAGGTTCATACTTCCAATCTAATTCCTCTCTCATTTTTTCCACATCTTCTTTACTGAAAGCACCGCTATGAGCAGAGGACGTACCAGCACGGCTTGAAAATTTTCCTATGATAGTTTTACAACAAATAAGAGATGGCTTCTCAGATTGCTCAGCTTGTTCTATTGCACAAGAGATATCATTAAAGTTATGTCCATCAATTTTATTTACATTCCATCCATATGCTAGAAAACGCTTTTCTACATCATCAGAAGAAGAAAGATTAACATCACCATCTATGGAGATATCATTGTCATCAAATAAAGCTATTAACTTATTTAATTTTAGATGGCCAGCAAGCGATGCAGCTTCGTGACTTATTCCTTCCATAAGACATCCATCACCTAGCATTACATATGTGTGATGGTTAATTTCTTCAAAGCGCTCCCTTAATATTGATTCAGCAAGTGCCATACCTACAGCAGAAGCAAACCCTTGACCAAGTGGACCAGTTGTTGCTTCTACTCCAAAGGTAACGCCATATTCTGGATGGCCAGGAGTTTTAGAGCCAAGTTGCCTGAAATTTTTTATTTCATTAATATTAAGATAACCTGTAAGATATAGTATAGAGTACAATAACATTGATCCATGACCATTTGATAGAACAAAACGATCTCTATTGAACCATTTAGGATCTTCTGGATTATGACAAAAAAACTTAGAAAACAAAACTGTCATGACATCAGCCATACCAAGAGGCATTCCTGGATGACCAGAGTTGGCTTTTTGTACTGCATTGATTGATAAAAATCTGATAGCATTAGCCATAGATTTGACTATATGAAAATCAGCATTCATTATTCTAAAGTTAAAAATAATTATGAGTATAATAAGTTATTTAAGTAAAAACAAGTTGACACATCATATATAAAGTTCTAATAATTTACTAACTAAGTTATTCTTAAATAGATAGAAATTACATGACAACTGTTGTAACTAGAAAGTATAGAGTTAGCCGTAGATTAGGTGTTAATTTATGGGGTAGGGCTAAGGATCCAGTTAATAAAAGAAAGTTTCCACCTGGTCAGCATGGTCTTCTTGGTTTTAAAAAGTTGTCTGATTTTGGTAAGCAGTTTGCTGCGCATAAAAAGTTTAAGTCTTATTATGCAATTTTGAGTAAGCAGTTAAGACGTATTTTTATAGAAGCTTACAATAAAAGAGGTTATACTCCTGATAATTTTATTGGTTTTTTAGAATCTCGCTTAAGCTCTGTTTTATATCATTCACGCCTTGTACCAACGATTTTTGCTGCGAAGCAATTGATTTCTCATAAACATGTAACAGTTAATGATAGGATTGTTAATATATCAAGTTATAGAGTGAAACCATGTGATGTTATAAAAATAAGAGAGAGAGCTTTAGAAATTCCTATAGTAAAAAATGCTTCAAAAGAGCAGGAGCACAGGGTGCCAGATTATCTGGAGGTTGATATTGATAAACACTCGGTGAAATTTCTAAGAGTTCCTAAGTGTTCTGAAGTTCCATATCCAGCAGATATGGGAATTAATTTAGTAGTGGAATTTTATTCTAAATAGCCCGTGTGGCGGAATGGTAGACGCAGCGGACTTAAAATCCGTGGGTTATTGCAACCTTGGGAGTTCAAGTCTCCCCATGGGCACCATTTGACAATTGACAATTTAAATAAACATGAAATAGTGTGGGTTATTTTAAAGCCTGTGTGGCGGAATGGTAGACGCAGCGGATTCAAAATCCGTGGGATAAAACCTTGGGAGTTCAAGTCTCCCCACGGGTACGCCATTATTTTTGGTAGGTGTAAATTATGAAATGGATTGATATAGAAGATATAGTAGAAGCATTGGAAGAAAAATTTCCTTATGAAGATATAGTGAATATCAGATTTACTGAACTTAAGAAAAAGGTTTTAAATTTAGAAAATTTTGATGATGATGACAAACGCTGTAATGAAAAAATACTTGAAGCTATACAAGCAACTTGGCTTGAAGAACGAGATTCTTAGTTAAGATGTTAGCTTCATTAATAATATATTCTCACACTAAGTGTTATCTTCTGTGCAAAGGCTTGCATATTGTTTCGCTTCTAAAGTAATTCCTAAGGCTATATAAGACTTCACCAAATAATGTAGCAACTTTGATGGGCAATCTTCCTTAGAATCTTGATAATTATTAACTATACTTTGAAAACGTTTTATAGCAGCAAGGTATTCACCACGTTTAAAGTAAAACTTACCAATTGAGAATTCACTTATTCTTATATGCTGTTTTATCAATACTAATTTTTCTTTCACATCATCGACGTACTTGTTATCAGGAAAAAGATTAACATACTCATTTGCAAGCTCTAGAGTTTTGTATGCAGTACCCTGTTCTAATTTTATTTTTTTTATTTGCATATAGTAAGATAATATTCTCAGATAATAAGCATAAGAAATCTGCTCACTTTTTGGATACATATCTATAAAATTACTTATAATGTTTCCAGCACTATTATAATCGCCAATATTATAATTAGAAACTCCTGATAATAATTGCGCATTCATTGCTGAATAAGATAAAGGATATAGATCTTCAATTTTGTTAGCTATCCGTATAGTCTGTTTATATTGATTGCTATTAAATAATGTAATGGCTTCCTCGTATAATTCTAGTTCTGTTTTTTCCAATATGTCAAAACTTGATCTTAGTTCTATTGAAAAAAAGTTAATAAAAAAGAAAAACATAGCTAAAATCTTAAACATTGAACACTTAACCATTATAAATCCAATAGATAGAGCATAAATTTGATGGTCATCTAATATATATGTATACAGCAGCTAATCCAATAACAAAACACACTACTAAAACAAATAATAAACTTTTTTGTGAAAAAGTAGTGTTAACAACTTGATTACCATAAAAATTTTTTAGCTTTAAAATGATCTCCTCATCAGTATTTCCATATTTTATCATATTCCTAATTATATTGCGCATATTATAAGCAACTTCTGATTGAGATTCAAATAATACTTCACCTGTACATATAGGACACTTTATTACTTTAAACAATCTAATAGCACGTTTTTCCATATTCTCATCTAAAAGCTTCTCATCAAGAACAAATGAATATACAGTAGATGAAAGCACAAATGTAATCAACACAACCACTATTCTCAATTGCTATCCTCTTGTATACTTTGTAATTGATTTGCAAAATCTCTGAAAGATATATTTCCTATTATTCCGGATTGTTTTTCACTATCATACCTGATATTAAAATGCATATTATGATCTGATGTTTCTTCTGATAGAGAACATATTAAATTTTGCATTTTATTTAAAACTTCAGGACTTCTTTTCATGTATTCTGCTCCAACCAAAAAGTGTACGAATTTTTTACACCCTAATATATTAATGTCAACTTGCTTCTCAAATGACATAGTGACAAAATTATAATCATGTATTCTACCGCTCGCGTTAAAAAGAAAATCATTATTTTTAATCAAAAATCTATTGAAATCTAGGTTCATTTTAGAAGCTGAAACGTTCCTTATAAATTCATAACCAAATTTAATATTAATATTAAAACAGTTTTGCTCAGTACAATACTGATTAATGAGGAAAGTAGAACCTAATTTTTCTAATTCTCTTTCGAAATCAAGCTGTAAATAATTTGGACCATTATCTATTTGTGTAGTAATAGTTTTATGATCATTATTCAGAATACTGCATTTTAACCCGTAATCTTCATAACGCAACTTATTAACATAATCAGGTAAGTTTTGTGCATTATTTACTGAAAAGGTAATTTGTTTAAGCAAAATAGAAAGATTATTGCTGTTATGTATATTACACGTAGCCTTATAATTTGTCGTATCGCCTATATCATGAAATGTGATATCAATCATATTACTAGGCGTATATAAAAACATTTGTTTATCAAACAACTTATTTTTTATTGTCAGAACCTCTGATGAAATAGTTACTTGCTTGCTAGATAATTTTGGGTTCTTGATGTGGAAAATAAAATTAAATGGAAAGCCACCAGAAATTATTGTGTCATATGAAATTGTTACATTTTTATTATCTGCAACGCTTGCTAAGAAATTTTTGATTTTCCACGAAGAAAAATACCAAAACCCAGCATATCCTAAAGGAATAAGCAGTAAAGTACAAAATATAAAATAAGTTAAGAACTTACGCATAAGTCAATTTAAAACCTATAATTATACACAATTTTTTGCAACGCAAAAGACAGATACAGTATTATTATGTACATAACTTTTAAAAAGAAAATTTAAAGCCTTATATGTACATCAGTTTTTTAAATCTTTACTGATCCTTCCTCTGC
>NZ_JAZHPY010000006.1:0-23459 GCF_036711655.1 Wolbachia endosymbiont of Pentidionis agamae
TTTATGTTATTAACAGTTGTATATAGGTTTAATAAACCTTTATCATCTTTTTTTAGAATAACAGATAACTTTTCCTCTCTATCTTGCAACTGCATTTCCATGTTTAAGGTTTTGTAATCACTTTTTCTTACATATAAAGAATGAATGTAATTTGCATCTTGTGTAATCGATTTTATAGAGATGTTGTGCAGTTTGATAATAGCTCCGTCAGTTATGCTAGAAAACAATTTCCTTATAAATTTTGGTGTGCTCTGAAAGTCTGTTAATTTAAAATTAGAATCCATCAAATTAGAATTTGTAATGTCTACATGTATATCATTTACAACTATTTGAGAAAATTTAGTTTTTATTTTTAGCATGTGACGTAATCTAAAATATATTAGGAATTCTGGTACTTTCAATGTAAAATTACTATTTTCTATAGATAAATCTTTTAATACTAAACATAAATCTTCTTTATTTTTTTGCCAGACAATAGAAATATCATTAATCTGGATCTGTGAATCTTGGAATGCTTTTGATATTTGATTCTTTATATAAAAGTTAACATAATTGATATTTATAAACCTTTTTTCTTTGAAAAATAGGAAAACATAACACAATAAAGCTATTAATACTAATATTATAATGCTCTTTTTAAGCATTGTTTATTTCTGCTCTAGCTAAAAAATCTGCTTCTTCATTATGTTTGTTCCCAGCATGAGCTTTAACCCACTTCCAGTTTATACTATGTTGCATGGAAACATTTTCTAACTCCTTCCATAAATCAATGTTTTTTACTGGTTTTTTATTACTTGTTTTCCAGTTGTTCACTCTCCATTTATTAATCCACTCTGTGATTCCTTTCTTTACATAAATACTATCAGTATAAAGATTAACATTACAAGGAATTTTTAGTGCTTTAAGTCCATTTATTACTGCAATAAGCTCCATTTGATTATTTGTAGTACTTTCTTTTCTACCAGAAATAGTTTTTTTTTGATTATGAAACAATAAAACAGCTGCCCATCCACCCTTACCTGGATTACCCGAACATGCTCCATCAGTATATATCACAACTTCCTTCATATAAAGCAACTAGAAAATTTAAAACTTTATAAGAAAATTATAATTAGAAAATCTCTTCTTCAGAAGGTTGATTGATTGCAATAGTACTATCATTGTTTTCTAGATGTTTTCTGATTTTTTGTTCTATCTCGTCAGCAATTGATTTATTTGTTTTTAAATAATTTTTTACATTTTCCCTTCCTTGGCCAAGACGTGTACCATTGTATGAGTAATACGCACCAGATCTTTCAAGAAAATTAAGCTTAGTTCCCATATCTATTATTTCACCTACTTTTGATATACCCTCATTATATATGATATCAAATTCTGCTTGCCTGAATGGTGGAGCAACCTTATTTTTGACAACTTTTACTCTAGTTTGATTCCCTATTATATTTTCCTTATCTTTTATAGCACTAACTTTTCTTATATCTAGCCTGATTGATGTATAAAACTTTAATGCATTACCACCTGTGGTAGTTTCCGGGTTACCATATACAACACCTATTTTCATGCGAATTTGATTAATAAAAATTAAGATACAATTTGCTTTTGAAACAGCCGAAGTGAGCTTACGTAAACCATGACTTAAAAGTCTTGCTTGAAGACCCATATGTTGGTCTCCCATATCACCCTCAATCTCAGCTCTCGGAGTTAGAGCTGCAACAGAATCAACAACGATGATATCAATTGCACCAGAACAAACTAAGTATTCAACAATATGTAATGCTTGCTCTCCATTATCTGGCTGTGAAACAACCAAGTCATCTATATTCACGCCGAGTTTAGTAGCATACAGGATATCAAGCGCATGTTCTGCATCGATAAATGCACATGATCCACCTTTTTTTTGTGCTTCAGCAATTACATGCAAAGCTAAAGTTGTCTTGCCGGAACTTTCAGGACCAAATATCTCTATTATTCGTCCTTTTGGTAACCCCCCAACTCCAAGTGCTGCATCAAGTGCAATTGACCCTGTAGAAATTGTATCTATTCTTTCTACAGGATTCTGCTTCAACCGCATTATTGCACCCTTGCCAAATACCTTTTCAATTTGACTAATAGCATTATTTAGTGCTTTTTGCCTTTCCGTATTATCTGAATTATGTCTAACATCTGTCATGGAATTTTAAGTCATGAAAATTTTAATACTTATATTATAATGTAATTTATGATATCTGCCAATGTTTTTTAATTAAGAATTCTGTATTATATTGAGAGAAAAGAAAAAATAAAGGATTTTAGCATCAAAACTTATCTCAATTCACAGTCATTTAATCATTATGAATAAAAATTTATAGTGATTAGACTTTTATATTTTTGTGTAACTCAAGGTTAATTGTTTGTGATTAAAAAAGTAAGTAAGATTATGTTTTATTCATTTGCCATTAAAGTCCAAATTCATTACTATTAATTACGTGTTAGTGAAGAGAAGAAAGTTTTGCAAAAAAATTTCAAGGTAGTTACTAAAGCTGATATTGCTGCAATGGTTAATCAAGAGATAGGATTATCCAAAAGAGATTCTGTATCGATAATAAATGAATTGTTGAACACAATAAAATTAGCTTTAGCAGAAGATGGGATAGTTAAGATACCATCTTTTGGAACGTTTAAAGTCCGCAAGAAAAGAGCAAGAATAGGTAGAGTGCCTAATACTTTACAAGAAGCCCTGATAGCAGAAAGGCATGTTGTTTCTTTTTATTTATCAAATGTTTTAAGAAAATTAATTAATGAAAATAAGTAAATGTACTTAGCTAGCAAGAAATTATTTTGCACTATCGGAGAAGTTGCACAAGAGTTATCTTTAGAACAACATGTCTTAAGGTTTTGGGAGGAGAAATTTTCTCAAATAAAACCAGTGAAACGTAGAGGTAGAAGATTATATGATTATGAGTGCGTAGAAATCATAAAAAAAATCAAACATATGTTATACGATAAAGGTTATACTATTAAAGGTGTGCAAAAAGAGTTGAATGCAAAAAACCATGATATTCTATCTGAAGAATTTTTAAAGGATATATTAAAGGAATTAGAAAATTTAAAAAGTTATTTAATAACAAAGATTAATAAATATAGCTAAGCATTGTTAATACCAAATTTAACATTAACAAAGGTATATGAAAATAAAGATTGGTGTTATTGGCTGTTTAGGTAAAATGGGTAAAGCAGTGATAACAGAGCTAATGATCAATAAAAAAGCAGAGTTGAAATGTGCTGTTGCTAGTTCTAATAGTGAGTATATTAATTTAGATGTTGGGCGTGCTGTAGGATATTCTGATTATGGAATTAAAATAACAAGCTCCATATACGATTTATTCGTTATCTCTGATGTTGTTATAGACTTTACAAATAGAGAATGTACTTTGGAATGCTTAAAAATTGCATCCAAACTTGGTAAACCTCTACTTAGTGGTACTACTGGAATAGAAGATATCAATTTAAATCACTATGCTGCTTGTACTCCTATACTGTGGTCAGCAAATATGAGTATAGGAATAAATGTATTATTCAAGTTAGTTGAGCAGGCTGCTGAATTTCTTGGTAGTGAATATGATGTAGAAATTTTTGAAATGCATCATAATACAAAAAAAGATTCCCCTTCTGGAACAGCGATTGAATTTGGAAAAATAATCTCTAATACTTTAAACAAAGTAGATTCTAAGACTAATAGATACTTAGGTGATAATTTTTCTAATACAAAACAAAATGTAGGTTTTGTAGTGTCTCGTGGTGGAGGAGTTATAGGTGATCATAGTGTAATGTTTTTAGGTAGAGATGAACGTATAGAATTACATCATAAAGCTATTAGTAGAGATGTATTTGCTAAAGGAGCAGTACGTGCAGCAATGTGGCTATACAAGAAGCCAGCAGGGCTTTATTCTATGCAAGATATAATATGAAAGAAATACATGCTTACGCTGAGAATCTCAATCTTTGGTATAGTGATAAGCAAATTTTATTTGATATAAACTTAAACATCTATAAAAGGCAGGTTACGACTTTGATAGGGTCTTCTGGATGTGGTAAATCAACCTTTCTTCGTTGTTTTAATCGTATGAATGATTATGTTGATGGTTGTAAAGTCTCTGGTAAATTAAATATTGATGAAATGGGTAATATATATTCACCTTCAATTGATGTTGTTTTACTTAGAGCAAAAGTAGGTATGGTATTTCAGAAACCAAATCCTTTTCCAAAATCTATATACGATAATATTGCTTATGGGCCTAAAATTCATGATTTAGTAAAAAGGAAAAACAAGGAAAAGTTAGATAACATTGTTCAAAGCAGTCTAAATAGAGTTGGTTTATTGGAAGAGTTGAAAGATAGATTGAATGATAATGCACTTAATCTTTCTGGGGGGCAGCAGCAAAGGTTATGTATTGCACGTGCAATTGCGATCAAACCAACTATGCTACTTATGGATGAACCTTGTTCTGCACTTGACCCAATAGCAACAAATGCTATAGAAAACTTGATACAAGAATTAAAATTAAAATTTACAATAATTATTGTTACTCATTCAATGAAGCAAGCAAAAAAGCTTTCTGATAATATAGTTTTTCTCCATAATGGAACAATCCTTGAATCAGGAACTACTCAAGAAATATTTGAAAATGCCAAATCTCCGTTAACTAAAAAATATATACTTGAACATTAAAATTGGGAAATAGTAAATATATGTTTAAAGGAATTATAACAAATGTAGGAAGTATATTTAATATTGTTAAAGATTGTATATCTATTAAAACACAAGGTTTGTTATCTATAAATAATGGAGATTCAATTGCATGTGGAGGCGTATGTTTAACAGCTACCAACGTAATTGATGATATTTTTAAAATTCAAGTTTCACAAGCGACATTAAAGGTTACAAACATTAATACATGGAAAATTGATAGTAAAGTTAATATAGAACAAGCACTTAAGTTAAATGATAGAATTGATGGTCATTTGCTTCAAGGCCATATTGATGGAGTTGTACTAATATCAGCAATAAAAAAAAACATTAACTCTTATGAAATAGAATTCTTATGTCCAAAAGAGTTAATAAAGTTTATTGCAAAAAAAGGGTCTGTAGCATTAGATGGAGTATCATTTACCGTAAACTCAGTCACTGAAGAAACATTCACTATTAATGTGATTCCTTATACATGGGAAAATACTACTTTTCAGTATAGAAAAGTTAATGACTTGATTAATCTAGAAGTAGATCTTATTGCTAGATATTTAGAACAATTAATAAAAAAATACGATTATAGTGACAAGCTCAAATAAAGTATGAAGATATCAATAATGATGTACGAGAATGTTTAATGTAAGGAGTATTCAATAAGCTGTGTTCGTATTTTAGCTCAATTTTCATTCCATTAGGAAAGAAGCTGAGAGATGCTAAATAAATATATTGGTATCGTGCGGTTTTGTTCTAGCATTAGCACAGTCTATATAAAGAATTTTTGAATTTCCTAATTTTCTTCTATCAATAGAATTTATAGTGTACTGCTAACTTGATCAGGATATTTAAAATAACAGGATAAATTTTCCAAGTTATTTTGCTAAGATTTTTATAACAATCTGATACTTCTTTCTACATTTTTCTCCAATTTTAATAGATGATTCCGGCAATTTCCCTCAAAAACTCTTTACTAGTTACTGCTATCAAAAATAGACCCAATCTTTTTTTTATAAGAGGTTTTATCACCCCATTTGCTTGGAATTTTATTTATATCTATTATTGGTACTGTGCTACTATAACTTTGAATTTCTTTATCTATTATTCTGTTTATTTTTACATCCAAATCATTTTCTTTCCATTTATTAGCATTAAAGAAGATTTTATTTAAATCTTGAGTACGTATTAAATAATCTCTATCTTTTGGATAAACTTCTTGTGCCCAAGCAAACAACTCAAAATAACGTGCAAATAATTCTGATATGCGTGATTTAGTATCACCATAGCTTTTAATCTCTGTAAAAATAACCTGATTAATAATGTTTTGTACAAGAATATTAGATTGTTTTAAATTTTGCTGAATATCTTGCTGAATATTAGGAAAAAATTTGTGTTCTAAGTTCAAATCCAATTCTTCTTCAATCATATGAGCAAGTTCATGTATTATTATGTATGGATTTATTTTACGTATCATTATGATGTAAGTATTTAGATTTGCCGATCTATTTGTTTGACACAACCCCCCTGCCGTCATTAATGGCTTTACTTCAAATGAAAGTCTATTTTGTTTTATTAATGAAAGTGTAAGATTTAGTATGTTTCTGAACTTCAAAAATTTATATAAATACTCTACATATTGTATTATGCTTTCAGCACCTTTTGTTTTGATGCCACATTTTAATAATTTCCGTAATAGCATAAATCAAACTTTGCACTTTATTTTAATCTTTTGTTTTATTATGTTAATAGTTCTAACCAGAATTGTAAACACATCCTTTGCAATTTTATATACAATTCAAAGTTATATTAATTACTATAATACATTAAAGTTGTAAAAATTTAGAAAACATCCCTTATAACTTATAGTTTTTTGTAATTAATAAGATATAAGTAAGGCTATGTAATAAAACTATACATACTAATACTGTTGTAAATCTTTATTTATAATTCATCCTATAAAAGTTTAATCGCATGCTATTAAGTTGAGGTTGTCAATTATGAATAAAATAAAACCATAGTCGCTTCATAACAAATGCTTCAAGACTGAATGGTTTTATAAAAGATGTTGCTACATTTCACGGTATTGATGTAAACTCTGTACAAATACAAATTCATTTATATGTATTCTGCTGTAGTAGTAAAACCAAAAGGAAATATTTTTGCTGTCCTTGATATAGCAACTACAAAAGTAGCATGTTTTGTTGTAAAAGTAGGTAGTAGCACTGATTATAAGGTAATAGGGATAGGATATAAAGCTGCAGAAGGTATAAGTGGAGGATTAATAACTAATATTAAGCGCGCTAGTTATTCCATTTCATCAACTATAGAACTTGCAGAGCAAGTATCAGAAGAAACAATCAGTCAAGTATATGTCAATGTGTCTGGGTGTAGCCTTAACTCTTTTAATGTTTTTAATGAGATCATTTCTGCTAATCATGAAATTTCTGATCGTGATATTAAGCGTGTTGTTTTTCAAACTTACGAGAAATATATCGAGGATAATGTCATAATTCATAATATACCTTTAAAATATCATTTAGATGATATGAATGATATCAAAAATGTAAGTGGTCTCCATGGAAGTAGGCTTGCTGCTGATGTGCATGTTGTAACAGCTTCACGTTCTGCATTATTAAATATTGAAAACTGCATTACAAGCTATAGTGGGGTTAGTATGGCAGGCTGTATTGCATCTTCTTATTCTTCAGCTTTATCTTGTTTGAGTGATGATGAAAAGGATTTAGGTACAGTAATCATTGATATAGGAGGAGGATATACTTCAATAGGAATTTTCAAAAAGGGTAAGTTTATCTATGCAAATAGTATACCGATAGGGGGCATTCATATAACTCGAGATATTGCTCATGGTTTATGTACAAATATGGAGAATGCGGAACGCATTAAAATTCTATATGGCAATACAATTTTGACCTCAGTAGATGAAGATAAGCCTATTGTAGTTCCAGGCGATGAATCTATTCAAGTTCCTAGATCTGAGTTCGTAAATATTGTAAGATCAAGAATAGAAGAACTATTTGAACTAGTAAAAGAAAAATTGGATAAAAAAAATGATTTAAGCAACAAGGTAGTTATTACTGGTGGTGGGAGTTTGCTTACAAGTATAAAGGAAGTTGCAAGCTATATATTAGGAAGGCAGGTCCGCATAGGATGTCCCGTACAGGTAAATGGTGTAGATGGTGAATATAATCGTAATCCAGTTTTTTCTTCTGCTATAGGTTCTATAGAGCTCATTATAGATACCTTTTATAGGAATAGTAATAATACTATAAAAAAAGGAAATAAGATAAGTAAATTATTCAATTGGGTACAATCAAAATTATGAAAATCAATAAAGAAGCCTATCAGTACTGTTATGGAAGACAATAATATCACTATACACTCAAAAGAAGATTTTGAATCTATGCGTAAAGCTTGCAGGCTTGCTGCTGAAGTTTTAGATTTTATTATACCTTATGTAAAAATAGGAGTTACAACTAACCAATTGAATGATCTATGTCATAATTTTATAATTAATGCAAATGCAATACCAGCACCACTTAATTATAAGGGTTATCCTAAATCAATCTGTACTTCAAAAAATGCAGTCGTGTGTCATGGGATTCCTGATGATATACCACTTAGAGATGGTGATATTCTTAACATAGATGTTACAGTAATTTTAAATGGCTGGTATGGAGATACAAGCAGAATGTTTTGGGTAGGTAGTCCATCAATAAAGGCAAAACGTTTATGCAATGTAACTTATAATGCACTTATGGAAGGGATAGCACAAGTGAAACCAGGAGCAAGGCTAAATGAAATTGGACTTGCCATAGAGAAATATGTGGGTGATTATGGATATTCAACTGTGCGTAATTATTGTGGGCACGGTATAGGAAGGGTTTTTCATGCTTTACCTAATGTATTGCATTATTATGAAATAAGTGAAGATCTTATTTTAAAGGAAGGAATGTTTTTTACGATAGAACCGATGGTTAATGCTGGCAAACATGATACTATACTTAGTAAATTAGATGGTTGGACTGTTACAACACGTGATCTTTCTCTTTCTGCTCAATTTGAACATACAGTTGGTGTTACAAAAGATGGTGTAGAGATATTTACGCTTTCACCAGCAGGCTTAAAATTTCCTCCGTACTCGTAGATTTTATTTTTGATAGCTTTATCAATAAAATTTAAATATACTATATTATAATAGGCTTCTTGAGGAAGTCTTAATATATCAGAGTCATAATAAGAATTTTAGGAGCGGTATGAAATACTATATTTTTTTTATTTTTGCGTTCTTTTTTGCGTTTGATTCCCATGCCACTGATACTCAAGTTATAATATGTAATGTAGTAGGGTATATTCACTCAATAGGTGGGCCGCTTATGACAGTTGTTATAATTGGTTCAAGTATACTTGCAATATTTGGTAGGATGGCTTGGCCTGCGCTTGTTGCACTTGTTATATTTTGTGGCGTGTTTTTTGGTGCTTCCACAGTTGTCGATAAAATGGCTGGTGACGGTAAAGGCTGTAAAAAATGTGAAGGTAATCAGAAGCTTGTTATTACATCAGATGGAAAGTTAGATTGTCAATAAATATGACAGTATTTTTATTTAATGAACAATAGGTGTTCTTAGGTAATTGAAGGTAGGCTAAGAACGTATTATGTTTATTAAAATGGTATTAAACTAGATTTTTATCCTACTTTCTCTTTATAAGAGTATCCAACTCCGAGAAGAAAACTATCTTTTGGTTTTAGAAACACTATAATTAGATTTAACTTTATATTATATAAGATTAGAATCTCTTGAATTTTTAAGTTTTTTGATGAAAAATTACATATATGCTGATTATAATGCAACTGCGCCGATTAGTAAAAATATAAGAAAGGATATATCAGATATTTTATTAAAACAAGTATTAAATCCATCTTCACTACATAAAAAAGGACAAGAAGCAAGGAAAATTCTTCAAAATGCTAAAGATGATGTACGTAACTTCATTTCTGTATCAGATAATAAAGAAGTAATTTTCACATCTTCTGCAACTGAAGCGAACAATCTAGTAATGAGAGGAATAAAAGGGTATCAACACGTAATTTCAGCTATAGAACATCATTCGATTCTAAATTCAGCACATAATCCAAGAATAATACCAGTTTGTGAGGATGGAATAATAAATCTTGAACTACTAGAAGAAACTTTAACAGAACTCAAAGGAAAGAAAGTATTAGTTTCAGTTATGATGGCAAATAATGAAACTGGAGTTATACAACCAATAAAAGAAATTTCTGAACTAGCACACAAATTCAATGCAATATTTCATACTGATGCAGCTCAAAGTGTTGGAAAGATTGAAGTCAATATGGAAGATTTAAAGGTAGATTTATTGACTTTATCTGCTCATAAATTTGGCGGTATAGCTGGTAATGGGGTTTTAATCTTTAATAAAAAACTGAAAATAGAACCAATGATTTTTGGTGGTGGACAAGAAAAAGGGCTGCGTGCAGGTACAGAAAATGTTGTTGCGATAGCAGGGCTTTCTTCATCATTAAAAAATATTCCATGTCTTTTATCAAGAATGGATAATGTAAGAAGTTTAAGAAATCAATTAGAATACAAGTTGTTACAAATTACATGTGCAGTAAAAATTTTTGGTAGTAATTCCGAGAGATTACCAAACACCAGTTGTATTTGTATGCCAGGAGTAAAAAGTGATTTACAGCTCATACATTTTGATATAAATAATATCGCTATTAGTAGTGGATCTGCATGTTCTTCTGGAAAAATTGAGCCTTCCCATGTGTTGCTTGCAATGGGAGCTACAAAAGAAGAAGCAGAATGCTCAATTCGCATTAGTCTAGAACCGAAAGCTAAATTACAGGATATCAAAAAAATAATAAACTGCTGGCATGAAATTTATAAGAAAAATACAACTTATTAATCTTTAAACACATGCTTTAGGAATTATACCTAATTAAGAATTAATGTAGGTTTTAGATTGTTCAATAATACTTGCAACATTTAAAATTCCTGCTTCATCGTAATAATTCCCAATAATTTGCATAGCAAGAGGTAATCCATCATTTGAAAGCGCAACAGGAACAGAAATTGCTGGAAGACCAGCAAGGCTTGCAGGAACAGTAAAAACATCATTTATTGACATAATAAGTGGATCTGGCTTTTCATTTAACCCAAACGCAGCACTTGGTGCAGAGGGAACAAGTATATAATCTATTTTTTTGAAAGCTTCTATAAAATCATTTCTAATTAAAGATCGTACACATTGTGCTTTTTCATAATATTCATTATAGTGACCTGAAGAAAGTGCATACGCACCTATTAATATTCTTCTTTTTACTTCTTTACCAAAACCAGCTGCTCTTGTTAATTCATACATCTCTTCAACTGTATCTGCTTGAACCCTAAGCCCATAACGCACTCCATCATATCGAGCAAGGTTAGATGAAGCTTCAGCAGAACAAATAAGGTAATAAACAGGTATTGAATATTTAGTATGCGGCAAACTAATTTCAACTACTTCAGCACCTTCACTTCTCATTAAATCAGCGCTTTTATTCCACCAAGAAACAATTTCTTCTGAGATTCCATCCATGTCATATTCTTTTGGTATGCCAATACGCTTACCTTTTATATTACCAGTTATAAAATTAGAAAACTTAGGCACTTCTTTTTTACTAGACATGGAATCTTTCTTATCATGACCGCAAATAACTTCAAGCATTAACGCTGCATCAAGAACAGAACGAGTAATAACTCCTGCTTGGTCTAGGGAACTTGCAAATGCAATCATACCAAATCTTGAACATCTTCCATATGTTGGTTTAATGCCTATTACCCCGCAATAAGCAGCAGGTTGACGCACTGAGCCACCAGTATCGCTCCCAAGAGCCCCAGCACAAAGAAATCCTGCAACTGCTGCTGCTGATCCTCCAGATGACCCTCCAGGCACAACTTTTTCACCATCACTCTTTCTTGTCCATACATTCTCAACAGGGCCAAAATAGCTATTTGTATTTGCAGAACCCATAGCAAACTCATCCATATTAAGCTTGCCAAGCATAGCAGCGCCATTTTGGAGTAACAATTTTGATACTGTAGATTCATAAGTAGGGATAAAGTTCTCTAACATTTTTGACGATGCTGTTGTTCTGATTCCTTTAGTACAAAACAGATCTTTAATACCAATTGGTATGCCACTCATAGGAGAATCCTGTTGTTTTGATAAAGATTCATCTGCAGCTTCAGCAGCCTGCATTGCTATTTCTGGAGTTTTAGTAATAAATGCATTAAGCTTTTCATTTTCAACAGCATCTACATGTGCTCTCACCAATTCTGTTGCAGAAAATTCTTTTCTTCTTAACCCAGACTGCATTTCTGAGAGGGTTAACTTAAGAAATTCATTCATTAATCTTATAATAAAATTTCATTATAACACCTATATTTAAAAAATCCACTTTAAAGAAATAATATATTGTTTGACAATAAATCATTTTCTTGCATAGACTTAAATTAATAAATTTTATATTTCAAATGGGTAACATTATGTCTAATAAGTTTAATATTGATTCTAATACTTCATTTCTAGAAGCTAATAAACAAGGGTGGGCAATAACGAATGAAGGCAATTTTTTAGTAAGAGCATGGAAAAAAACTGGAAATATTGCAGATGCAGATTCGCAATATGCATCTCATCATAAAGTAAAAACATCTTTGACTATTGTTGTTTCATTATTTGCTGTTTCTCTTGTAGCTGCTTATTTCTTAAGCCCAGCTTATAAAGGTTTTGTAAATGCAGGGGTAGGTAAAGCTGCAGGATTTGTAGTTGGTTTGCATGGGGCAACAGCTGGAGCCTTAGGCAATATAATTGGTGCTGGTGTTGTTTCACAAGTGTTAGCTGGAGTTTTTATGTTTATTGGAGCTGCTCTCACTGTAGCTGTAGTTTTTGGTGCTATTTATGGAGTGAAGAAAGGTGTTCAACATTTTAAGAAATGTGAACTATCAGCTTCTGATGCTGAGGAGTTTAATCAGCTAAAGAATAAATGCAATGAATTATCTACTGTGAAAAATGAGTTCACTAAAGCGCTAGAAGGTACTGATAGAAAAGAACTTACGGAACTTAAAAAAGCGAAAGTTGAAGCAAAAGTGAAACTCAAGGGAAGCTCATATAAAAGTGAAGATTTAGATGTTGCCTACAAAGAGAAAAAAAGTAACTACTTAGCAAAATTAAAAGATTATTCTGATAAAGGCCTGATTGATTTACATCTACAACTACAAAAGAAAGTGTTGAGAGATGAAATATCTACAATGTTGACTGGAATCAATTATGTACAGCAAGCTAATGGTACTAGCATAAAATTTTAATTAGATTTCCTTTTCTAAAAAGGGGGAGTAAATTCCTCCTTTTTTATTAGTATTTTGTAGAGTTATATTTTCTTCATTTACTTTTTCAACTTTTGAGCAAAATATATCTCTATAAGTAAATATAGTAAAAACACAGAGAGCAGGTCCTTTGGTAAGTTCTAGGCTGTATAATATAGTTTGTGGAAATGTGGCGCCTAGTGCCACAAGAAAAATTGCTAATGTAAGCAAGGAAATTGTTATTCCTATAATTAGTTTGTTATTTTTTACATACGAGTTTTTTTGCATTCTTATCAGTCATTTTATTTTCTATTTCTTATTATATATTCGATATATTAAAAATACAAATTAATTTTTTAATAAGTGGATAAATTGACTTAACAAGTAAAGTAAATTACTATTCTAATAGAAGTAATAAATAAGAAAATGAAAACTGATATAGTAATAATAGGTGCAGGGCCAATTGGCATTTTCACAGCTTTTCAAGCTGGAATGCTAAACATGAGTTGCCATATAGTAGACGTTTTAGATCAAGCTGGAGGCCAATGCATTGCTCTTTATCCAGAAAAGCCAATATATGATATACCTGGTTACCATATTATTACAGGACGAGAGTTAATTGAAAAATTAGTTGAACAAGCTGCACCTTTCAAGCCAATTTATCATTTTAATCAAAAAGTAAAAAATATTATAGTTAATGCTGATAATATAATTGTAGCTACTAATAAAGAAACAGAAATAGAATGCAAAGCTATTATTATCGCTGCAGGTAATGGAATATTCGAGCCCAAGAAGCCTCCTCTTAAAAACATATCTGAATATGAAAATAAATCCATATTCTATAGCATCAGTAAAATTTCACAATTTCAAGATAAAATAATTACCATTGCAGGTGGTGGTGATTCCGCTATAGATTGGGCTATAGAACTTACAAAAGTTGCAAAAAAGATCAACATTATACATAGAAGAAAGGATTTTCGTTGTGCACCAGAAACTAAAAACAAATTACAACTGCTTTCAGATTCTGGTTTGCTTGAGATAGTAGTGCCATATCAATTACACAAATTAGTTGGTAACGATGGTATCTTAGATGTACTCTTAGTGAAAAATATAGTATCTGGAGAAGAAAAGCAATTACAGACCGAATATTTATTACCTTTTTTTGGATTATCAACAAACCTTGGTCCAATAAATAATTGGGATATTGAAATAAAACATGGACGTATAGTGGTTAACTCTGGTACTTTAAGAACAAGTAGAGAAAGAATATATGCAATTGGTGATATAGCAACATATCCATGTAAGCTCAAGTTAATACTGAATGGCTTTGCTGAGAGCAGCATGGCTTGTTATGATATATATAAAATAATTTACCCTAATTTACCACTAAACTTTCAATATTCAACTACAAAAGGAGTAGACTTTTAGCACAACCATACTAAAGGTTGTAATCTACTAGAAAATAATATGAGAGGGGTAACGAAGTTTGAAAAAATAAGTAGGTTGGAAAACAAAAGATTTTGCCGATTCACTGATATAAAGCTCAAGTAACATCCAATAGAATGACCAAGATTTTAGTTGAGGCAGAAGCTAAAAAGAAGGCCAAATGAGGAAAATCAAACAAATTATGGGGGAAGACCGCTTGCTTTTGATGGAATATCTGATATAATTACGCAAAGCTATGGAATCAGTGAAAGTGCATACTATCGTAAATTCCTTTGGAAAACATACAGACTTTAAGCTACGAGGGCGAAAAGATCTCTTACATGGAATTTGATGCAACCGAGACTTCTGTGGAAAGATCCAAGCAGAAAAGATTGATTTTATTCAGAAAAAAGCATAGCATAAAAACACAGATTATTATGGAAAAAGAAAGTAAAAAAATTATTTCCACGCCTTTTTCAAACTTTAGAAAGCATGATTTTCGAGTGTTCAAAGAGTTAAAAATTCATATTTTCAAGGTTTTGGCAGATATAGAGGTTTGCAAAAAATTCATGAAATTGCAGCATAGGAAGATGAAAAATAACCAAAGAAAAAAGGAAAAGAGCTTGCTAGTCAGAGAGTAATCGTAAAAAATGTGATTGGCCTGTTAAAAAGGTTTTAAATTTATTTACAGATCGCTATCGAAATCGGCTAAAACGTTTTGCTTTGAGGTTCAATTTGATAGCTAGAATTTACAATCTGGATATGGGTTATGCAAGAGGTCTAATAGTTAATGTTATATTCAATAAACTTATGAGGAACACATGTTCTAAGTTCATCCAAAGGACCAAGGTCACCATTATTAGAAACACATATTAGTGGCAATACAAATGGACTTCTTTCACTAAATCCCTCAACTCGTGAGTATAAAATAACTCTAAAGCATTGATACAATATCGAATAAAAACTCTTGGATTATCTGAATTCTCTTTTATCCACTCATCAAATACTTCAACCATGAACTGACCATATTTTTCAGGTGAATAAACTGGAAGGGAATTATAATTAGCATCTGGCAATAAAAAATCAAAGTGTACAAGTTTTAATTCTTTAACAAAGTGATTGTAAACATCGGAACCATTAGCTTCAGACAGACAACAATCCAAATTCATAATCATTTTCTTAGCACAGTCTGATTTTACTGACTACTCTCTCATAAGTACCATTCCCTTTTTTATCCAGCCTATAAGTATCACTTAGGTTTTTTGTTCCATCTAAACTGATCCCTACTCCAATACCATATTCTTTAAAAATTTTTATCCACTCAGTGTCGATTAATATCCCATTAGTGTCACCATTCTGGTATTGTAAAACCCCTCGCATGGATTCCAAAATACGCGTAAAAGGGTTTTACTTGGCCACATTGCTGTCAGGACAAGAGAGTTGCTAAACTATGGAAAATGAAATATCTCTTGTACTATTAGCTCTGACAGATGAGGCAATATATATATCAATACAGAAAGGTGAGTCACTTAATCAAATTGATTAAAATTAAAACATCACCTATAGGTGATGTTTGTTGAGTTTCTTAAGATATCTTCTGACTATTACATAGTGTTGTGTTACGTACTACAGTATTTTCTACTCTTACTTTTTTATGCTATGAAAGTTAGTATAAGAGGCTTTTCAATAAGCTTTATTAATATTATAATGCATAATTTAAACTTAAGTAATGTATAATTTTATATCTGCACTTTTAATGATTTTTATTGCTTTTGCAGAAGTAGAGGCAAGAGATTATATTAGAGTAGTTGGCTCTTCAACAGTTTTTCCATTTGTTATATTTATTGCAGAAGAGTTCAGTAGAGTTTTATCTTTCAAAACTCCAGTTGTAGAATCTATAGGAAGTGGAGCAGGATTTAAAATTTTTTGCTCTGGCATAAAAGAAGATACACCTGATATTGCTATGTCTTCTCGTAAAATTAAAAAAGCTGAGCAGGAATTATGTAAAAGGAATGGAGTTAACAAGATAATTGAATTAATTATTGGCTATGATGGAATTGTGATTGCCAATTCTAACGAAAGTAGTAGGTTTGATTTTACAAAAAAAGACTTATTTTATACTTTATCTGCTTTTAGTTATTTTAAGAAGAATGAATTTACAAAAAACAATACAGAATTTTGGTCTGATGTTAATCCTCTTCTTCCTAATATAAAGATTGAATTATACGGTCCATATAAAAATACAGGCACATACGAAACCATATTAACTTTTATTATGCTCGATCCACATTTGTGTTTTAATCCAAAATTCTTTTATAAAGAAAATGAAAAAATTGAAGATAGAAGAGATATTTGCAGTAAAATTAGAGATGATGGTAAATACATAGAAGTTGGAGTCAATGAAAATATCATACTACAGAAACTAAGTAGTAATAAAAATGCCTTAGGCATATTTGGCTTTAGCTTTCTAATGAGAAATCGAGATAAGGTACAAGGGAGTACTATAGCAGGTATTGAACCAAATTATGAAAATATATCATCAGGTAAGTATATATTGTCCAGACCATTATATTTATATATAAAAGAAGAACATATTAATATTATTGAAGGTTTAAAGGAATTTATTGAAGAGATTAAGTATTCGATGAGTGATAAAAATGGATATTTGTCTAAAATTGGTTTAGTGCCATTATCTGCTGAAAAAAGAAAGGAAGTCCTTGCAGTAATTAATAAGCATATGATGTAATTCTAATGAGCTTTAATTTTTATTTTGCGTAGAATTCACTTTACTAGTGTCTCCTATCATAAAGATGGTGGAAGAACAAAAAAATTGAAACTCTATGTTTTCACCTAGATATATAGTTATATGGTACTTTAAATAATTATAGTAAAGATTTGATGTGGCTAATTAAAATTTCTAAATTATGGTTAATGATGAAAATATTTTTGGTTTAAGATCTAATTTTATTGCACTAATAGATATAAAATATGCTGTTTACAAAAATCAATAGACCATCTATAATAATATTATATAGTATAACTTAGTCATGGTAGCTAAAATTTATCAACCTGTAAAAGCTGCAACGCAGTCCTGTGTTTCCAATACTAAATTATGGTGGCTAAAGCTAGAACAAGTGAGTTCTTATTATTTTGAACCACTGATGGGGTGGGTTGGCTCAAAGGACCCAAAAAAACAAATTATATTAAAGTTTGGTTCTTTGGAAAAGGCAATATCACATGCAGAGAAACATAATATAATGTACACAGTTGATCGACCTAAAATGATTAAACGAGTACCTAAATCTTATACGGAGAATTTTTTAAAGAAAAATATATAGAACTTAAATATTTAATATGTTAAATGATCTGTTTGCTTTTTTCTGTGGTGATTTTTTAGGCTATAACATTGAGACTTCTTACTGTATAGATGGTTGTTGTCAAAATTATCATGGCTATTCAGATACTATTTTTTCATTTGGATTAATTTCGGAAGATGGACAAGTCGAACAAAATATAAAAATCCAAGTATCAGGTTTTTTTAATCCAAAAGTTATTATCAATATTAAAGGTAAGTTCAGTGATCGTTCTATAGAATTAAATAGTAATGATCTTAAAGTTGCACATGATGGTTCCCTTCACATTGCTAAAAAAAACGGCAATTCTGAGTTTTATACAATATTACACAAAGTATATGCTTAATTCTTTATTAGTATTTGATATTGAAACAATACCAGATATAGATTCATGTAAAAATCTGTTAGATATCAGTGATGATGATAGTATAGAAAAAAAAAGGGAAGCATTAATAAAGTATCATCTAGAAATAACAAATGGGCAAAATCCTTTTTTACGTCAACTTTTCCATAAGGTTATTACTATAAGTTTTTTGCTTTGTAGTATAAGTTATCATAATGGGTACGAAGTATTTACATTACAAGAAATCAGATCTGGTGGAACATTGGATTCTAGTGAAAAGGAGCTAGTAAAAGGTTTTTTTGACTATGTTGCAAAAAAGAAAACACGTCTTATTTCATTTAATGGACGCACATTTGATGTGCCAGTACTTAAATATCGCGCTATGGTACATGGTATTCAAGCAGAATATTTCTATAAATCTGGAGACAAATGGAACAATTACAACCAAAGATATAGTAGTGATTGGCATGCAGATTTACTTGAATGTCTTTCTGATTTTGGATCTTCTGCAAGAATAAAGATGAATGAAGTTTGTGCAGTATTAAATCTTCCAGGTAAAATTAATGTTGATGGATCACAAGTAATGAGTTTATATGATACTGGAAAAATACAGGAAATTAGGGATTATTGTGAGATGGATGTAATAAATACTTACCTTATATATTTGAGGTATATTCAACATCAGGGTAAAATGACTACTGAGAGCTATAATAAAAGTATAGAGGAATTACTTATATATCTTGAAAATAGTAAAGAAGAACATCTAAAGATATTTAAAGAAGAATGGGAAAAATCATGTAATAAAAGTTATTACATATAGTATAGTCAGAAAAGAATAATGTTCAATAAGCTTCATCAAACAGGAAGGAAAAATAATAAGTTTAATATAAAATGGAGCTCTGACATGTGAGTCAATCAAACAGACCTACCGAATTGATAGATTAATAAAGTAATGACGGACAAAATAGATCTATTGCATAAATTAATGTGTATTATGTTCTATAAATAAAATTTTATTATAAGAAAGGGATCAATAGCAAAGATGAAAACCGACTGAGAAGGTTTGTGGAAGTAATATGGAAGAAGTTGGTGTCTAGTTGCGTTTTTACCAAGGTTTTAGCAACTACAGAAGAATATTCAATAGAATTTAGTAGGATGTGGGAATTTTGGCAAATCATAGCAGCTTTTTTCATCAATGGTATCAATGCTCCATTTCTTTCAGTAAACGCTACCTTCTTTTACAGAAACAAAGTGTTTTCATCAAATTTTTTGTAATCCGCTATAGTTATTTGCTTGACTTATGTCTAAAACCTCTGTTTTAATGTTAATTAAGGTACATCTCATTTAATACTACAGTCCTTCTTCATTTTTCACCTCAACATAACAGTACTATTTAAAACTCTATCTATGGTATTAAATCCAACTTTTTCGTAAGCTTTAATTGCACTAGTGTTTAAGGTGTCAGGACAAACAACTATATTCTTAAAGTATTGTTCCACATATTCTAGTAAAAATTTACTTATAAGTTTTGTTCCAATTCCTTTTCCAATATAATTTACTTCACCAATAAAAATATCAAAACTAGCAAGAGATTTGGGCAATTTATCAAATTTATATTTCTGTTCACAAGAAAAGTCATAAGCATTAAAGTATTGAATATAACCTATTTCTTTTTCATCTACACATGCTATAAAAGCATGTATTGGTTTCTCTATAACTCTATCCTTTAACACAAATTTTTTAAATCCTTTAACATAATTACCATATTTTTCCTCAATTAGTTTCATAGTCCACTTGGCATCCTGATCCCACCATTCTTTTACATGAGGTAATTCTAACCATCTGAGCAATAGTGAAAAGTGCTTATCTTGAAGTGGTGTAAATGTAATTTCACTCATAAGTATAATGCAAAAATTGAAGTATGGCCTTATCCCAAAATTTTTGCAAACGAATGTCCGTAGTCTTATAGACCTCCTTTGAAATCTGTAACTCCAAAATTCGGCTATGAGCAATAAAATTCTTCTTAGCACCATGATACACTTGATAAAATTAAATCGTAAGTTTTGTGCTATCTCATCTATTGTTTTATACAGAAGACTTGCGCATTTGCCTTTCTAGGCGTTTACGCTCATTAGGGTCAAGAAATTTCTTTCGCAAGCGTATAGACTTTGGTGTCACCTCAACTAACTCATCATTTTGTATATATGCTATCATATCTTCCAATGTCATGATTCTTGGTGGAGTGAGTTTTATAGCTTCATCACTACCTGCAGCCCTTACATTTGTTAGCTGCTTGCCTTTTAACACATTAATTTCTAGATCATTATCACGACTGTGCTGACCAACAATCATGCCGCAATATACTTTATCCTGCGGTTTAATAAACATAATTCCTCTATCTTGTAGATTAAAAATTGCATATGCCACAGCTTCTCCCTTATCTGTAGAAATTAACACTCCATTTCTTCTACCAGAAATTTGGCCTTTATGTGGAGCATAACTATGGAATAGACGATTTATTATTCCCGTTCCTCGAGAATCCGTTAAAAATTCTCCCTGATAGCCAATCAATCCTCTTGATGGTACTAAAAATGTTAATCTTGTTCTACCATTACCAGAAGGTCTCATATCAGTTACTTCACCTTTCCTAAAGCTAAGTTTTTCCATAATAACCCCGCTGTATTCATCATCTACATCAATTACTACTTCTTCTATCGGTTCAAGTTTTTGTCCATCCTCTTCTTTAAGTAACACTCGAGGACGTGAAACAGAAAGCTCAAAACCTTCTCTCCTCATGTTTTCAATCAGCACTCCAAGCTGCAATTCACCTCGTCCACCAACTTCAAATGCTTCACCACTTGATGCTTGAGTTACAGTAATTGCAACATTTGTTTCTGCTTCTGCATACAAACGATCTTTTATAGCTGTTGAAGTAAGCTTCACACCTTCTTGTCCAGCAAAAGGTGAGTCATTCACACTAATAGTTATTGCCATTGTTGGTGGATCAACTGGAGTTGAATGAATGGAAGTTATTACTTCTGGTGCTGCTATAGTATCTGAAACCGAAGCCTTTTCGAGACCTGCAATTGCAATTATATCTCCAGCTACAGTTTCTTCAACTGAAATGCGTTTCAAACCAGAGAATGAAAGCAATTTGTTTAACCTACCTTGTTCTATTACTTTTCCATCTAGACTCAGTACTTTTAAATTTGAATTAATTTTTGCTATGCCTTGATAAACCTTTCCTGTCAATATTCTGCCAAGAAATTTGTCCGATTCAAGTAATGTAACAAGCATTGCAAATGGCGCATTTGTGTTATAATTAGAAGGTTTTATATAGTCTAAAATTGTTGAGAATAGAGGAGTTAAATCTTTCCTTTCATCAGAAAGCTCCTTAGTACACCAACCATTTCTACCTGATGCATATAATACAGGAAAATCTAATTGTTCATTTGTTGCATCTAAGTTAAAAAATAATTCATATATTTCATTTAATACTTCATCAATTCTGCTATCAGGGCGATCTACTTTATTAATTATCACGATTGGTTTTAAATTTGCTTTCAGTGCTTTCGATAGTACAAATTTAGTTTGTGGCATAGGGCCTTCTGATGCATCAACAAGTAATAACACTCCATCTGCCATACATAATACTCTCTCTACTTCTCCACCAAAATCAGCATGACCTGGAGTATCGATGATGTTAATCTTTATTTCATTCCACATAATGGATGTACATTTTGCAAGTATTGTTATACCACGTTCACGCTCTTGATCATTACTGTCCATTACTCGTTCTTGAATTTCTTGATTCTCACGGAAAGTTCCACTTTGTTTTAACATGTTATCAAGTAAAGTGGTTTTACCATGATCAACATGTGCTATTATTGCGATATTAATGATTGACTTGTATTGACTCATTTTCTATAAATTTTATTCTAATTTAATTAATTATATATAAAAATAAATCATAGTAAAGAAATCAAACTGCACCAACCTACTAGAGAGAAAAGTATTTATCTTTACATTTTAGAGCATGCTCAACAACCATCACTTACAAGGTAAATTTCAATCAATCTGAATTATTTAAATAATCTATTGACTAAAATTATTAAGCTATTTTAAATTAATTTAATTTTTTAATTATAGGGAGATAAATAATGCATATTAATTCAAACGTAGACCAAGAAACTTTGAATGATCTGAATAAGATTTTTAATGACTCAATGAACACTTACTCAAAGCTCTCTAATAATACAGCAAATGAGGAAAATTGTAACATTAATCACATCAATTATAGTATTACTGAAGATGAACACTTAATAAAAAGATTCTTTCGACTATTAAAATGTGCTGATAAGATTAAAGTTACAATCGATAATGAAAGTGAAATATCTATAGAACTTTTTAAAGATCGAGTACATGAATACTTTTATGCCTTTAGGAAAGGCTGTTCTCACGAAGACCTTACAATAGGCCAAGGAGATCTAAATAATGATCATCAAAATAAAAGCTATGGTATATCTAAATCAGAACATCCTGACACTTATAATAAATTAAAAAATATCACACAAAACTTACTAAAACGATCATATCAGTTAGAGAACTGTGAGTTCGAGTTATCGGATAAAAAAGAAATAAAAGACCTTTTTAAGGTTCCATCTGGTGCGAATTATCCAGAATATCATCCACATTGTAGTGATGAAATAGCAAAAACATATCTTGGCCGATCTCTTTATAAAGAAGTATCAGTAACAACACCAGGAGTCTTTGAACCTAATCAATCTCAAGTATCAGCAACAACACCACGGATCTCTGGACCTCATCCTCAGAATAATGGATCTCTTCTTGGCTCTAAGATTGGACTTGGAATAGTATTCACAGCTTTATTTGTATTATGTGTTTTTGCTGCGAAAAAGTTACGTGGACCATTTCAATCATGTATTAGTACTCTTTGTACAAGTACAAAGAGTGGTGAAAGAGGAAATGATATTGAGCTGCAAGCGCAAGAAAATCTGATCACACAAAATGATACTACACCTTCTGATAGTGCGGAATCTGTACGTATAGAGCCCATTCGAGCAAAGAGTTGTATTATATCGTAAAATTTACTTAGCCATCCTGCATAGGATGGTTTTTCATTAATTAAATTTACTTATTCTTCATACGCTTGCGTTATTACTCACTTTACTTCAATTAATTCAAATTATTTAGTTTATAATTTTTAC
>NZ_JAZHPY010000070.1:0-5473 GCF_036711655.1 Wolbachia endosymbiont of Pentidionis agamae
TATGATTTTTTAACTTATTTTTTAGAATAAAGTTAAAAACTATTATATTATTAGACTATTTTATTAACTATTGTAGCAGATAGCTGGAACCTACAATAGACTCCAGCACTAATTGCAAATATTACTAAATAATCATATAGCATTTCTATTTTTACCTATACCTCGATGAGGTAATGATTCTACAGTCTTTAAATTACTTAAAAAAGTATTACAACAGCTAGGACTATCAGGTGATCTAAAGCTACAAGAACGGAACAATTTTTTCGATATAAATGCTATTCCTGCTATAGCTAAAACTAATGCTCCTCCAAATACTGCTCCTACTGACATACGAGTAATATCACTATTCTGCCCTGATTCTATTGCTGCTAGTTGTGTTGTGCCAACCTTATCTACAGCACTGCTTAGATCTCTATGAGTTGTTCTATGAGTTGCGTATTCTACAGAACTTATTGTTTTAGGCGTAATACCATGATCTAAATTTTTACTTTTGATCTCCTTAATAGCATTGTTAATACCATTGGTAGTTTTTTCCAGCTCTTTTGCATCCTCAAAATCATAAGAAGAAGCAAAGCAATCACAAACTTGCTCACAGATATTATTTTCAGAATGAGAATTATTTATTAGCTCGTTTAAGCAGTCAAAATTAGAATGATTTTTTATTATAACATCAAATAATTCATATCTAGTAAATTCCTGAGTTGTTATTAGCGTGTGAATACTTATAGTACTATCGTTAATGCGCGTAATTATTAACGAATCAGATGTTTTTTTATCTTTTATAATTTTCAAAGTGAGACTTTTCTCATCGCTAGAAAGATCAGATATACAATCATCACGATAAGAATCAATAATTTCATGTAACTTAAGATACTTATTTTTTTTCTTTTCTGTAGTAATACTTGGAGAATTAGTAGAAATCACATTTTGTGTTGAGCTATGTACGCTACCAAGACCTGGTTTAGTAGTTGGATTTGAAGTGCCAATAGCTCCATTTTTATAAAAACGGTGTATATAGTATAAATAATCCTTAATTTGCGAACATATATCAAATTTATTTAAACCATAATTCTTAACACTGTATAAACAATCATATTCCGATAAGCAAAGATTACTTGTACCTGAGACATAATCTATCAAGTCATTAAAATGATCAAAATAAGGATTACTTCTAATTATGGTGTCGAACTCTTGATATAGAAATAGCTCAGAATTTTTTGTTCCTTTATTGATGTGCAGGTCTTGTGGAATCCTTGTATTAAATGGAATTGTAACTTTTTGTTCATATTTTCCTGCAGAAATTTTTATCGTTTCGTGATTAATGCGCGCTATTCTAAGTGAAAAAACCATCTCTCCATTATCTTCATTACTTTTTATGTATAAAATGAAACCATTATGACCAGAAGAACCAATAAAAGGCTTAATGGAACATCTTTCATAATCTATAAGTGCATACCAATCAAAATATTTCTCACTTAGTTCTTCAGTAGTAGTACTTATAGAATCATGGTGTTGTGTTGCAACTTCTGTTTGAAGTGTAATATCGTTATTTTTACCTTTTATCTTTTTAGTAGCATTACTCATTTCAGTAGTTGATTGGTCTAATTGCATTACTTTTTCGAAATCAGATGGTTTTTTGTAAGTAGTTGAATTTAAGTTATTAGCAATTTTGTCATAATATTTTGAGAAATAAGAATCAGCAGCTTTGTAATAGAGAAAAGCAGTGTCATAATAAAAAGTAGCAATGTTAAATGATAAATTAGAAATTGAAGAACAAACATTGTTAATATTATCTTTTCTTGCTTTATCTATAAGAGCTTTTAGGTCATGAAAGTAAGGGTTATAATCCATTTTTATAGTATAGTGTGGTTTGTGAGTTAGAATTTGATTACTTTCTTTTGCGTAAGGATTATAAGGCCCATCTCGTTCTATGAACAAATAGATTTCTATATCTCTGTTATCAACAAGTATCATAGTAAATTTTAGAATTTTTCCTTTATCATCTTTCAATGAAAAAGTTACACAATTTTTATTGAGACGATTACGACTAATCTTGCATGTCTTAAAGTGTGCAAAATTATGTAATTTAAGGAACTGATTAGCTTGTTCTTGGTATTCATCAGCTTGTTTTTTACTCTTTGTAGCTTGTTTTTTATAAATTAATTCTTCTTTAGATTTCGCATGGTATTTTCTATTAGAATTAGTGGTTGAAGAAAGCATTGATTTTAGTTTAGCAATCTCTTTGTAAGATTTATTATGGTAAACATAAACAGTATTATAATGAAAATCAACTTGTTCATAATAAAAACGAGCAATATTGATCGATAAATTAGAAATTAAAGAGCAAATTTTATTATATTTATCTCCTCTTACCTCATTCATAAGAGTTTTTAAGTCATAAAAATAAGGATTACACCTTCTTTTATGTTAACAGACAATTTACAGTATGGTGATTCAATGAATTTAACATATTTTGTTATTTCACGATTTTTTGAATTTTTTTGAGTATAAGTTTCTTTAACTATCGTTTCTATTGTATATATCTTAACGTTTACAATTTTATTATTGATATACGTCATCTCAAATTTACCAAGCACTTTCTCTTTATCATCTTTAAAAGAAAAGATGATGTGATGATCATTAAAATAAAAAGTCTCACACTTCTTGAAATGTGTGAAGTTATGTAACTTGAGAAACCAATTAGCTTGTTCTTGATATTTCTTAGCTAATTTTCTATTTTCATCAACTTGCTTTTTATATTTAGTAGCTCGTTCTTCATGTTTGTAAATTGTTTCCATAATATGCTCCTTAGATTAGTAAAAAGAAATGCTTTTAGTTTAACATAATACTTAAGTATAGCTAATTGATTATTCATTGCTATGATTTTTTATAATAATTTTATGTTAAGAAATATTTTTTACTCAGTGAATAGATTTACCAAAAATCTATCTATCTTGTGATCTAAAATTATGTGTTAATCTAGCTTTATTTTGAGGTGTACGTTGACAAGTGAGAGATTCTATAGCTTCCAAATTAGTCAATGGAGTGCTGTCTCGGCTATTAGGTTGTTCTGTAGGCGAGCTATGCAAATTACACAATTTTATGACAAACGCAACTGTTATGCATACTATTCCTAATGCAACTATTATTCCTACTATTCCTAGCATTATCACTCCTCCCCCTAATGCCTCCTCAATTGCTGATGCATTGGTTACTTTTCTGTTATTACTATAGCTATTACTATATTGTCTAGGCTGCATTACTCCTAATTGTTTTGAATCAACTTTATTAATGCCTGTAGTAGTATTATTGATAGTACTTAAAGTAATGTTTAAATTAGGTTGTGTTAAACTCATTGCCTCAGGTGTAATACTACTACTTGAATTATCGTTTCTTATGTACTGAATTGTAGTGTTAAGATCTTCAGTAATTGTTTGTAAGTTATCATAAATCATTTTATTATGATAAAAGATAGAAGTATTGAATAGAAAATTACGGATAATGCAGCAAGAAGTTCTTCCTTTTGTGGAATTATTTACAAAATTATTTAGGCAAGAGAAGTGTGGGTTATTTTCTGTGACGACGTCGAATAACTCATATCCTGGAAATATAAGTACTCCTGTTTTTTTAGTTATATAAGGTTCTCCAGGATTCCTACTAAATGAACTGTGAATTTTCTCCCTTATTATTAATGTTTGAATCCATATAGTTGCGCTGTTAATACGCTGTATTATTAATGAATCAAGCATTTCTTCTTTATTATTTTTTATCTTCAAGATTATATACCGCTCATGAGCATTATTAATATTACAATTATTATTATTTATAAGCTCATATAACTTAAAATACTTATTACTTAGTTCCTTTGCAGTTCTCATACAGCACACCCATATTAAAATGCTATTATAAGTTTACATAATATATCTTTAGTGTATCTGATTTACTGTGTAAGTATATATTTTATAACGCTAATTCTGAATTAGTATAGAAAATACGGGTAAACTCCAGTATTTAAGTGATAATTACCAATAGAACAAAACTATTTTGTTTGGTCGGTGATTTTTAGAGAGATATAGAGAAAAATTTTGCAAATGCCAAGCAGTAAAAAACCTACAAGAGTATCGGAAATCAAGCAGACAGAAGAGCTTCTTACAATTTTACGTAATCAAAAATTAAGGCTTTAGATGAGTACATTTATTGATCAAAACCAAGAGCTTAAAAGAAAATACATATCAATAACTAGTATACCAGGTGTAAACGGCCATTACTTTGATTTGCTCATTTGCCTGAAACTTGGAACCCTTCAAGAAAAGCAGATATCTAGCCTTGCATGGGGCTTTAATCGAGATTTAGTAAAGGAAAAAGATGTATTCAGTGTGACAAGTTAGAACAGTTATCTTAGTGCTCAGAAGGTTAATTTTTATATTAAAACTTTTTTACTAGATTATATTATCAACATAAAAAACCATAGCTTCCACTGCTGCTATGAGGAATTTGCTTAACTCTTTAGTCAGAGATGATAGTGTTTTTACTTAGGAATATACTCCTAAGGCTGCTTCTATATAGTAATAGCGTAGCTGTTCGCCCACACAAATTTTAAGTACTTATTCGCAACTACATCAATTTTTCTATTGACTTTTAACACAACTGCTCCAATAAACTTTTTAGTTCATATTTTTCTACTATCGCTTCATATTCCTTGAAACCACAAAAACCCTCTTTTTCTAGCATTTACTCCGTTGATTAATTCATAATTGGAGTTAAAAAGTTTTTTAGAGTTAGACATGATAAAAGATGGAAAAACAAAAATAGCAAAGAAAATAACCATTTAAAAACCTAGGATAAATTTTCAAATAAATCAGGTAAAGTTTTTTGTACATCTCCTAATACTATAATATCATTATTTCCTAAGTAATTTGGTTGCACAAGGTTCATAGCAATTATTTTTCCTTTTAGGTTATGCTTTTTATACAGAGCAAGAAGTCTAACTTCATCACTATTAAGTCCAACTGTGATAATAAAATCAATTTGCTTGAGGTGGTCAGGATTAATATTCTTCTTTAACCAACAAAAATTTATCTTATCTGTTCTATTGATGCGTCCTATAGGTTCAATACCTGAACGTTGATGGAGTAAATCAAGGTTTTCAGTTAATAACTGCCAATTTTTTAGTAGTACTATATTTTTTAGTGCATAATGAGCTTCTGTTGGCATGCCATAAATGCAAGAATTCTTAAAATCATCTATTATTTTGATAATTCTCTCTGGTTCTATTAAAACTTTACTTATAAACTGAGCAACATCAGTAAATTGATTTGCTCAGGAAGTCCAAAGCTTTTACGTAATTCAGTCATATCAGGAACTGCTTGTGAAGAAATTACAGCACCAGTGTAAAAAATCACATTTTTATTACTTATACCAATTCCCATTACTGAGAGAGCGTATAGACAATCAAGGAAAAAAGCCAATAGTG
>NZ_JAZHPY010000071.1:0-5394 GCF_036711655.1 Wolbachia endosymbiont of Pentidionis agamae
TGAATGTTTTTGAATTAAATTCTTGAAATTTTTACTTGATTTTCTATATTATAATGGTAACGGCAAAACTGTGGAAGCAAAAATTTCCACCGCGAGCACTCTTCTTAAGGAAAAATAAACTTTTTACTTGGTATTGTTTAGGCTTTTTACTTAATCTCTCTAATTTATCTATTTTGCTTAGCATCTTTTTACTTTTTATAGTTTCGAAAGAGGTCTAATTTTTCAGGATTCAAGTCAAAAATAAGCGATTCTCATTATCAAAAATGAAGTTATACATACTAATAACACACTCCATCTTCATAGCGGCATATTATCATGTTTTCTCCATATCTTTTCTTTCTTTTTATTTTGTAGCATTCTTAATGATTCATAAAGATGGTATCTTGTTTTACTTGGCACAATGATATCATCAATATATCCATGTGAAGCAGCAAAAAACGGATTTGCAAATTTATTTCGATATTCTTGAATGAGTGATTGTACACTGTCCTTCTTACCTTTAAATATAATTTCAACTGCACCTTCAGGGCCCATTACAGCTATTTCAGCGGTGGGCCAAGCATAATTTATATCGCCCATTAAATGCTTTGAATTCATAACAATATATGCTCCACCATACGCTTTTCTAGTGATTAAGCTAATCTTTGGTACAGTAGCTTCAGCGTATGCATAAAGCAATTTTGCTCCATGCTCTATTATATTGTTGTACTCCTGATTTATCCCTGGTAAAAATCCAGGAACATCAATAAAAGTTATAATAGGAATATTAAATGCATCGCAAAACCGAATAAACCTTGCAGCTTTCCTTGAAGAATCAATATCTAAACATCCTGCGAGATGCATAGGTTGATTTGCTATAATGCCAACTGCATTACCCCCTATTCTTCCAAATCCAATTATAATATTACGAGCAAAGTCTGGCTTTAATTCCGAAAATTTTCGTTCATCACAAACTTTTTCAATTAATTCATACATATTATAAGGAATGTTAGAGTTCATTGGAATTAAAGTATTCAAAGATTCATCAATATCATTAACTAAATCGTGAGTAGACTGAAATTCAGGCATACTTTGATTGTTAGAAGGTAAATAAGTTAAAAACTTACGCACTGCAAGTAACATTTCAATGTCATTATCAAAAGCTAAATCCGCAACTCCTGTCTTGCTTACATGAACACTAGTTCCTCCTAAATCTTCACAGCTTATGCTCTCATATGTCACTTTCTTCACTACATCAGGTCCAGTAATAAACATATATGAAGTATTTTTAACCATGAATGTGAAATCTGTTAACGCTGGAGAGTAGACCGCCCCACCTGCACACGGTCCCATAATTAAAGAAATTTGTGGAACCACTCCAGATGAATTTACATTTCTTTGAAAAATCTCTCCATAACCTGCAAGGGCATTTACTCCTTCTTGAATTCTTGCTCCACCAGAATCATTTAACCCTATGATAGGAGCCCTGGCATTAACTGCCATGTCAATAATCTTACATATCTTTTTTGCATGAGACGCACCAAGGGATCCACCAAATACAGTAAAATCTTGTGAATAAACAAATACTATTTTACCGTAAATGGTACCGTGCCCTATTATTACTCCATCACCTACAGAATTAACATTTGGCATTGCAAAATCAGATACACCACACTCTACAAATTTATCATATTCTTTAAAAGAATTTTCATCGAGTAAGACTTTAAGTCTTTCTCTAGCAGTTAATTTACCTTTCTCATGCTGTTTATCTACTCTATCTAAGCTACCACCTTCTTCTGCTTCTAAAGATCTATCATGCAACTTATTTAATATTTCAGGACTCCTCATGCAACTTTATAAAACAAAGTGAAATCTTACATTATTTTATTAAAATTACAAAATGTGATATCTACTCTTGAATAAATTTCATTTGCATCTCTTTTAAATGGAATTCCAATCGTTTTATTTTGCTGATTAATTCATCTTCAAGCTCTAAATTACCGCTTAATCTCGCTTCAATTTTTTCTTGCCGCAATGAACTTAGTTCCTGCAATAACATAATATTATTCCATACAGCTTTGGCAGAATTTGCATCACTTAATTGTTTACCCAAAGCACTTGTTTTATCGAATATATACTTTATGACTTTTTTCATGGATAAAACTTCTAATTTTTCTATCAAAATCTCTTGAGTTATATCAATTATTTCGCTCTTAATATCAATTATATGTTGTTTTAACTTCTCCATACTTTTGTTAACAATATCTAAATCAGCAAACTGCTCAAAGCAAATAGGGTTATTTAGTATATCAGGAAATGTAATCACTATATGCAGAATTATAATCTGATTCTGCTCTATTTCAATCAGTTCAGGAGAATGATTACGCAGGTATTCATGACTAAATTTTTTATTACTAGGAGGAGTTGTTTTTTTATTTCTAAGCTCAAAGACTTTACTATAAAAATAATCTTTATAGTATTTCTTAATTCTACTATTCTTTATGATGTTTACATACTCCATGAATTTATATTCTAGAATAGAGTATTTCTCTGGAGCAAATTTAGTGTAGTCTTGCAAGTTATTATTTACTACATGATCCCATAAAAACTCAGAGTGTAGTTTTGTAAAATTATTAAAAATAGTTAATATATTTTTTTTATTGTATTCTAATTCATTACATACATCGTATGGATCTTTATTCTTTGGCAAAACTACGAACTTCAATGTGTATCCTGGTTCTAGTACCTGTAAAACTAATTCAGCAATTCTTATAGCAGAACTATATCCAGCATTATCGCCGTCCATACAGATACATACTTCTTTAGTGAAGCTCCACAAATTTCTTATTTGTTCTAGAGAAATTGCAGTACCAAGTGGAGCAACAGAATTACAAATTTCTGCTTGATGCAAAGCTATTACATCCATATATCCTTCCACAACAAATGCATATTGCTTTTTTCGTATTTTACTTAAAGCAAAATTCATTGCATATAAATTATTCTTCTTTTTAAAAATCTCACTTTCTGGGCTATTCAAATATTTTGGTTGTTGTTCTGAATTTATTGCGCGTCCACCAAATGCTATAACTCTACCTGCAATATTATGTATAGGAAATATAAGTCTATTATAGAAATAATCACAAAAATTTTTACCTATGAGTGTTGCTTTTAGCAAAACATTATCTTCTATGTTAATAGAATTAAAGTACTGTTTTAATCCTGAAGATGGTGCATATCCTATTTTAAATTTACTTATAACTTTTGGGAAAATATTGCGTTGTTTTAAGTAATTCATTGCATTTAGATTATTACTTAATTCACGTGAAAACCAATTAGCAGCTAAATTAAGTGCTGAAAATATACCATTCTCTTGTTTTTCGATATAACGATTTTTTGGCAATTCTATTCCAACAACAAGTGCTAGTCTATCCACTACTTCCTTGAAGCTTAACCCTTCTGTTTTTGAAATAAACTCAAATATATCACCATAAGCAGAACAGCCAAAGCAGTAGTATAACCCTTTAGTATTATTTACTGAAAAAGATGGAGTTTTTTCATGATGAAATGGACATAATCCTATAAAATTATCTCCTCTTTTAACTAATTTAACTTTTTTACCAACAATGTCAGATAAGAGAAGCCTTGATTTTATAACATCTATATGATCCATTTTTGCTGTGTTAATTATAGAAAATATATAACTTTAATTTAACAAATATAGGGAGCTAATTTCTTAAAAGCATTTTGTATTGAATGGAAAACTCCACTTTCTACCTTAACATTTTGAAGATTAGAAGATGGTTCATTAGAATCAACAGCAGCACTTGAAAGTTCTTCATCAATAACACTACTTTTTCCTTCGTTATTTTCTTTTTTAGGATCAGATGCAATTTTTATTTGCTCACTAGCTTCAACACTATTATTTACATCACTTTTTTTCTCTATCTGCGGTAGTTTTAAAATTCTATGATAATTCTTATCAGAATATTCTTCTCTCTTTCTTTCAGCTAATATTTCTTTTCTATTTTGATTGTCAATTTGCGAAATATCAACGCCAGCTGAATACATATTATCTGTGTCTTGCTGAGGGTTATAAAAAGTACCACTCCTGTCGTAATTAGAGGAAAACAAACCTTTTACTCCTTTGCATACTGGAAATACAAAGCTCAAAGCAACTGTACCAATTAGCATAAAAATAGGAGATATAGGAATAAAGGATGATGCTACAGCAAGGCATAAAAAAATACTTAAGATATTACCTACACTAGGAAAAATTTTCATAATTATTTCACCTTCACTCATTGCTGGCTTGGGTTTTTCTTTCTTCTTTTTACCTAGAAAAGGAACTTTTTCTAAAAGCCCATCTTTAATAGAACCAATGGCCCCATTATCAGGGTCATAATCTACTCCAATTAGATTGCATGGAATCCTTAAAACAGTATCTTTAGCCTCAGTGGCACGCGCATCCTTCAAACAATCATGAACTATTTGTTGCGCTTTCTTATCATCATACTCTTGTAATTCCCTAATCTTACTATATACAGACAATAAAAAACGATAGAAATTTATTTCACTTAATATATCAACTTCTTTTATACTGCTAGACTCCTCAAATATTTCTTGTGTATAATCAAAATGTGGCTTCTCTTTACTTATCTTGCCTAAAAAAATCTTTTGCTCATCAGTCAGGGTTTCTTGCCCCGCATCTTTCCGTCTCTTTATCCAATACTCATCATCAAAAGAACGTACAAATCCATCAAAAATGAGTTTATGTTCTTTCTTTAAGCCGTCATAAAAGTTTTGTAATGCTACTTTATCTTCCGCTTTTCTATTTGGACCATAAATACTAATTTTTTCTTGGAAAGAAGTAAGAGCTGTCATGACTTATCACTAAAATTGTTTACCATATGAAGTATAACATATTTTCTATGCTAATACAACTTTTTATATGTAAAACAAGTAAATTATACTTAATCTCTATTTTAAAGTTTGAGTAAAAAATAATATTTTTTCTATTTGCATTAATATATAACCTCTATTTATTCCACTATTAATAGTAAAATCACTGAATCTTTTTTTATTGCTTAAAGGTAATTGAATATCACAGATTAAGCTCAATTTTCTCGTGCTAAGGTTACGTTTTTTTAACCTTTGCATTTGTATAAGTTTGCTAGTGTGAACGAAAATGATAAAATCACAATATAAGTAAAATTTTGCTTCTAAGAGTAATGGAACATCCAAAATAACAAATTTTCTTTTTGCTCTACTTTCTATCTTAAGAAAAGATTTTAGTTGTTCCAACACTAAAACATGAACTATAGATTCAAACGTTTTCCAATTTTGATTATAAGTCAAAAAGTGTTTTGATAACATTGATCTATCTATTATCCCATTTATTAGCACATCTGGAAAATA
>NZ_JAZHPY010000072.1:0-5369 GCF_036711655.1 Wolbachia endosymbiont of Pentidionis agamae
ACTATTCTTTTCTATCTTTGAGTAAATACTTTCCTTTTTTGATTCTTTTAAAACTCGAAAACCCTCTGTTTCCTATACTTCTTTGTTGGCTAATCCATAGTTGGGATTTATAAGTATGCTTTCAAATATATATTTGATTGTGTTAAAAAAAACATCGAGCATGGGATCATAAAGGTCAACAATCTTAGATAAAATGAAGTCTTTTTCAAGAAGAATTTTTACCTTTAGGTTGAAAAGTAAAGTTTTTTACCAATTGCATGAACTTTTTGTTCATAATCTCATTTTTAGCAGCAGACTTAAGTTGCATATCTTTATCAAAATTTTCAATAGAATCATCTATAGCAGTTTTGATATAATCTTTTTCCAATCCAAAAGTTGAATCTACTGTAACTACTTGCTCAACATTAGTTGTCTTTTCTCTTGCAGTTACTGTTAATATTCCATCAACATTAGCAGTAAATTCTACTTCTATTGTAACGGAACCAGCAGGTAATGGAGGTATGTTTTTTAGCTCAAATTGTGCAAGAGATTTGTTCTGTTCTATCATTTCACGCTCTCCTTGACAAATATGAATTCTTATCGCAGTTTGCTTATCAGCATAAGTTGTAAATTCTTTCACTTCTGAAGCAGGTAATGGAGTATTTCTATGTATAATTTTTTCAACTATCCCACCCATAGTTTCAATACCAAGGGATAAAGGTAAAACGTCAAGCAAAATTTTGCCATCACCAGAAGTTAAATAATGAGCATGAAGAGCTGCACCTGCTACTACAGCCTTCTCAGGATCAATATCTTGTAGTATCTTATTCCCAAAAAGCTTGAATAATGAATCTTTAACTAAGGGGACTCTAGTCGTACCTCCAACAAGAATTACCCCTTTAATATCATTAACTTTAAAATTTACACTTTCCACAGTACGAACAACTATTTTTATAGTTTCATCTACTAGATGCTTTATGACATTTTCAAACTCTTTCCTTGTAATATCACACACAAAAGGTTTATTGTCAATGTTGAATGTGAAATTTCCAAAGTCATTATTAGTTAAATACTCTTTTATATCGCGTGATTGAGTAAGCAAGCCTAATTGAGAATTTTTATTATATACTTTTCTCCCACATTTTTCCAATATTAATGAGGTGAGTAAATGATCGAAATCATCTCCACCTAGATTAGTATCACCACCAACTCCTAGTACTTGAAATGCACCGTCATGTAACTTAAGTATAGAGATATCGAATGTTCCGCCTCCAATATCATACACAGCATACACCCCTTTATCTATCCTCTTACTCATTGAATACGCAAGAGCTGCAGCAGTAGGTTCATTGAGTAAGCGCAATACTTCTATACCAGCTAACTTTGCTGCATATTTAGTTGCATTTCTTGCGGAGTCATCAAAGTATGCAGGAACAGTAATTACTGCTCTCTTAACTTCTAAATCACTTGAATTTTTAACTCTTTCACACAAAGCCTTCAATATTTCAGCAGAAATCTCAATAGGAGTAAGATATTTCTCATTTCCTAGCTTTACCCTAATAATTTTTTGGCTTTCACCATCTATTTCATAGCGAATCTCTTCATTATTGAGATCACTGACATTTTTCCCCATCAAACGTTTTATTGAACGAACTATATGCATATCATCACTGCCAACTTTTATATCTCCACTTTCAGTATATGAAATTATAGATGGCAGTAGCTCATTATTATCCTTATCCTTAAAAATCTTTACATTCTTTAATTTATCAGCAATCGCAATTAAAGAGTGAGTAGTACCTAGATCAATTCCAAATGCTACTCCATTATGCTTAACTGGGTCAGAAATTTGTATTGGCTGCATCTTCTTGTACCTCTTTTAACGCTTTATCTAAGTATTTTAATCTTAAATAATGTTGAACAGCTTTATCAAGATTTTTTGTATCAAATGCATTACTTAAATCTTCAGTACAATCTTTTATTTTTTTATTAATAATTCTATTTGTAGAATCTAAAGTCTTAGAATGTAGAATAGATTCCCTAATTTCCATAGATTCACTCAGTATTTCAGGACACAATCTATTATTAATATCCTTGACACCAAAAATTTGAAACAAATACTCAGCTCTTTCCAGCGGTGATTTTAAAACTCTATATGCTCTATGAATATAAGCCATATTTTCTGATGCAATAAATTTTTCCTTCTTTAAATAGTATAGATCAGGGTGAAAACCCTTACTTAATTTTATATAGTTACCTTCTAGTAATTCCAAATCAACATGAAAAACTTTTTCAACTCCAAGAAGTAAAAAATAATCGCTATTCAGAATTTTCACTTGCACCATCTGTTCTTAATGTAAAACTTTCACCACAACCACACCTTCCTCCTTCATTTGGATTATTAAATACAAAACCAGATGAGAATTTTTCTTCTACATAATCCATCTTAGAACCCAAGAGAAACATTATAGACTTTGGATCAATTAGAATCTTAATCTTATAATTCTTGTTCCCTATAACTTCAATTACTGATTCAAATAGACGAACATCATACGCATATTCAATGTGATACTTTAATCCACTACATCCTTTTTCTTTGATTGATATCCTAAGCCCTATTACTTTTTCTGATGCATCAGAAAATTTTTTTTGATCTAATAAATACCTTATTTGATGCAATGCTTTATCGGTAATGGTAATAGGACCTTTTTTTAGTACAGTACTACTCATAAAACTTTCTACTCAACCATATTTCTAGATCTCTTACCCTAAATCAATACGACTTTTCTAATCAAATTGATATACTTCTTACTCTCTATCATATTCTTCAGCTTCAAACTTTCTACGTTCTTCCTTCTTGTTTTGATAATCACTGATAGCAGCTTTAATTGCATCTTCTGCAAGTACTGAGCAGTGTATCTTAACTGGAGGCAATGATAATTCTTCGACTATCTGAGTATTTTTTATTTGTGCAACATCACTGATTTTTTTATCTTTTATCATTTCTGTCAAAAAAGAAGCAGAAGCTATTGCAGAACCGCAACCAAAGATTTTCATTTTAGCATCTTCAATAACACCAGCATCATTCACTTTTATTTGTAATTTCATAACATCACCGCATGAAGGAGCACCAACTAAACCTGTTCCAACACACGGATCATTTTTATCTAAAAAACCAACATTTCTTGGGTTTTCATAATGATCTAGAATTTTTTTATTGTAACTCATAAAATGACCTATTTTATAATACTTGCTTAATTATTATAACATAACTTACATTAAAATATAGTTATAATTTATCAAGAAGCTTGCCAAAATAACATGCTTATATTATTATTTAATAAATACATTACTTTCAATATAAAAGAACTATATGAACGCTGCTCAACCTTTGAATATTAATTTGAATCACGGTATAAATCAAGTAGATCAAGTTATCGGTTACCCTACTAAAGCATTGTTTTTTATAAAGAAAAACTCTATAAACAACGTCATACCAGTATCAGCTGCGGAAGCTTGGGTACAATTTTCTTGTGCTTACATTATTGGAACTCTTATAACTAGTAATGACCTTAGCTTTATCACATCAATACTTAATCCTTCATTCACATCAACTTATGCTTTTATTTCTATAATTTTCTCAGTAATTTTTGTAAAATCTTTAATTATACAATCGGTAAATAAAAAAACAATTAAACAAGATCAAATAGATAAAAAAATAAGAGGTGGGAAGGAAAACGAAGAAAGTGATATTTACAAAAAAGCATCGAAAATAGAAATCATTTCAGATTGCGGTAATAAGTCTATAGTATTCCCTATTTCCAAGTCTCAGGCAAAAGAATTGGAGGCGATAAAAGATGAAAATAGAGATAAGATTATTTTATTAATTTTACCACCAATATTTGCTTCTGTGTTTATATTTGGTGCTTTGTTTCATAATAAGTTTAGTTTTTCAAATATATACGCTGGAGAAGCATTGCTTATTTTACCGTTACTTGCTATCATTATCAGTGGTTTTATTATAACAGTTGTCACATTTAGAAAAAACGAAATAGATCATGAGAATAATTCTATTAAAGGATTTAACGTTCGTGATATCCTGTTGCCATCTTTCTTGAAAAAATGGAAGTGTACAAGATGGGAAAGTAAAACCATTAAAGTAATGGAAAATAGATTGGGTGATCAGGAAGAAGGTGATCTAATATCAAGATTAGAAAAATTACTAGATAAACACTTTGCTAAATTCAGTAGTGATATTGTTAAGTCTTTTGGTGGTCACTTAAGTAACTTAGAAGATCTTGTGAAAAATGAATTACTTAATCCTGCAAATAAAAATATTAAAGAGACACTTGATCGGATAGGTGGTGACGTTGATAAAACACTAAATCATCTGGAAGGAATAAGAGAAGATCTGAAAGAAGATATAAATGAATTGAAAAATGATATCCTTCATATGACTAAGGCTGTTAATAAAATAATAGGAAAAAACGAAGGCCACATTAATACTACTATTACAAATATAAATCAAGCTGCAGAGTTACTGAAAGATAAAATAGAAAGATTTGTACCTAGTCGCTGGATCGGTTACTTAAAAGATTTCAATCAGGTACAACAAGAACAAAATACTGGCAGTAACGATCATGAAGCTACCGAATTTATAGGTATGATAGAAAGTATGAGAAATGAAATGGAAAATATGAGTAAGAAGTATGAGGAACTAAAGCAGATGATAGATAGAAGAGGAAATGTACATTATCATCTAGGTGGGAATGATAATATCTACTATGGTAATAATTCAGATTCTAACAGCGAAAATAGTACTGATCCATTATCAGAAAATGAAACATTGCATCTGGGAAATAAAAAATTACGTCAAGAACATGAACGCTTAATGTTAAAAAAAGAAAATAGTGACCTAACAGAAGAAAATAAAAAATTAATGGCAGATTTCACTAAACAAGATGAAAAAGAAAAATCTGAAAAAGCAATTAATGATAAAGCTAGTAACTTCTTTGGCTATATATTAAAGGAACTAAAAGGAGAATTATCAAAAAGTTTTAACGACAAAGTAAAAATAAAAATTCACTGGAAAGATAGTTCTCAAACAACTTGTCATATTAACAACCCTTATTATAAGTCAAAACATTCGACTTCATCTATACTTAATGGAAGTACACCTATTAGTTTGGGTGATACACGCTCATTATAAACACAATGAAAGATCTATGGTTATATGGAAAGCATGCTTGTATTTCAGCACTAAGAAATGAAAAGAGAATATGTATTGAATTATTAGTTAGTATAAGCACTTATAATCAATATAGGGTGGAGATCGAACAATATTCAAAAATTAAGAATGTTATAGTTAAAATAATAAAATCAGAAAAATT
>NZ_JAZHPY010000073.1:0-5348 GCF_036711655.1 Wolbachia endosymbiont of Pentidionis agamae
TAAATTTTGATTCTGGTTATGAAAGTGGTGGAAGTGGGGTCGATGGTAGTAATGTACTGAGGTTTCCATTAGATGGTTTGTTTAGTTTATTAAAAGCTCCTAATGATGATGGTCAAGAAGGGAAGAAGGCACAATCAGGTTATCAAACATGTATGGATTTTATAAGAACAAGCTTTATTATAAATAAACAAAGAATAAAATCTGAAGATGTCAGTGACTTACTTAACAAATAATCTCAACAGATTATAGGCACAGTTGGCTTGTCTGACCTTAATCAAAGTTCAAAAGATTACAGTAATATTGCAAGACAAGTATTTGTTGGAATATTTAGACAAGCATGCTTTCAATCAAATGAAGGGCATTTGATTATACCAAAAAATTCTTTGCTCGAGTAGTTGATAATAAATTGTAATCAATTGGGTTATAAACGTGCTTTAGAAATGCAATTAGGGCCTATATTTTTAAATAATCAAATGCTTTTTTCTCATAAAAATAAAAAAGTAAGTATTGAATGCAAAGAACAAAATTGCATAGACTTTTTATATAGTGCAGATATCGGCGTACATGAAACAAATCATGATGAAAATTTGAAAGAAGGAGAAAATAAGGTTATAAGATCTAAACTCAAGTTTATAATCGAGCTTGATGATAATGGTAAACTTGTGTACAAGAAAGGTCAAATGTTGTAGAAGTACTGATTGAGTACAGAGCAGATGTTAATAAATTAAGTGATATTGGTACTCCTTTGTGTTGTGCTGTTGCAAGCTTACCAATAACTAAATTGCTTTTAGAAAATGGCGCTGATCCTTGGAGCAAAAACCATTTTGGTGCTACTCCGCTTTATATCGCTATAGAGGGAGGCTATTATGATACGGCACTTGTGTTGATTAATGCTGTTGAAGAAGAAAGGAGAAAAGAATATATGAATGTATATAATAACAGTGGATATACTCCTTTACATATTATAGCTCTCTCATCTAAAATAAGCAAAAATCAAGAAAAGCTGATAGAACTCCTTATAAAAAGTGGTGTTAATCTAACTTTAAAGCCAATTGATCAATCAAAAGATCCTTTCTTTAATACAAAAAGTGTGATGGAGTTTGCAGAAGAATGTGGTAACACAGAGTTTGTGCGATGCGTAAAATCACTTCAATTGATAGAAGCTGCTAAACGAAATGACTTAGAAGAAATGAAACAACTTTTACAACAAGGAGCAGATGCACAGTTTCAAAATATAAACCGTGAAACAGCTCTGCACCATGTAATTAATCCTGATGTGGTTTCTACTTTAATAAATTCTGTATCCAAAAAGGAAAGAAAGTCTACGTCAATGCACAAGATAGAAATGGGAATACCGTGTTACATAATTTAGCTCGCTATGTACCAAAAGCAGAAGAAGACATTGACAAATATAAAAAAACTATGGGAACCTTGCTTAAAGAAGGTGCAGATTTATATATTCTCAATTTTGAGAATAAAAATCCTCTTTATATTGCACAAAATAGTAATAACACATGGTTTGGAGGTTGTGTAGGTTTATTTGAAGCAGAGCAATTGAAGAAAAAGAAGAAAAGCAGACAACATTTTACTATGAAATTAACGATTTTTTCATCGTTAGGTACAGGTATGGGCTGTGCGATTATTGTAGCATGTTTTGTAACACCTACTGTTGGAATGATTACTGTTGCATCAGTTGGTGGAATACTTGTTGGTGCATTGCTTGGTGCTATAGTGGGCTATGGAATTATGAAATTTCATAAAAAAGAAAATGAGAGAAAAAGTGAAAATCCATGCACATTGCACACGATTAAAGTAAGTGAAGAATTTAAAAGCAGAGAAGAAGCAAAAGCTTGAAATTATCTAAACAATACAATCATTAAAGGTTAGAAACTGCTGAATTTGTATTTAATTTTGTATTTAATAAAGTTTTATTCTATATAGTTATGTTAGTGTTATCGACTTAAAGCGAATACTTATCTACTTTAGTGTCCCCTATCTGGGATTGTAAAAACCCCTAGCCTTGAGGCGAAGATAATAGTCGTATATAGCGACGTTATTGGAACACTCTAAGTACGATGGTATGGATTCAAATACCGTAAAATTGTTTTACTTGGCAATGCTGCTAGTCAGGACCAGAGAGTTGTTAAGCTATGGAAAATGAGATATCTCTGGTAAAGTTGCAGATCATGTTCATTTCATACAGGCCACAGAGGAGTAGTCAGCAAAGCTTTTAAAAAGCTCGTTTACTCATACAAGATTTTTGTGCAAACAATTTTGTGGAAGACATCTATGGGCAGAGGGTATTTAGCTTTGACAGATGAGGCAATACAAGAATATATCAGGAAGGTGAACTACTTCATCAAATTGATTAAAATTTAACCCTTCACCTTATAGGTGATGATTGTTGAGTTATTAGACCTTTACATAACCATACTAAAGGTTGTAATCTACTAGAAAATAATATGAGAGGGGTGATGAGGTTTAAAAAAATAAGCAGGTTGGAAGGCAAAGGATTTCGCCGATTAACTTGAAAAACTCAACTAACATTCAAGAGAATGACCGAGATTTTAATTGCTGCAGAAGCTAAAAGAAGGTCAAAGAGGAAACCATATTGATGGAAGACCGCTTCTGATGGCACTGGAATATTTGAGGAAATATCGGATATAATTACGCAAAGCTACTAGGTGAGCGAAAATGCCTGCTATCGTAACATTCGATTGAGTAGAATACGGATTTTATGTTGTCAGAGCGAAAAGAGCTCTTACATGGAATTTGATGCAACACAGAGATTTCCGTGGAAAGACCCAAGCAGAAAAGATTTTATTCAGGAAAAAGCATAGCATACAAATAATCGTAGAAAAACAGAGCAGTTTATACAACTTTTTCGAACGGTAAACGGCATGATTTTCGAATTTTCAAAGAATCAAAAATTCATACTTTAAAGGTTTTGGCAGATATAGAGATTTGCAAAAAATTCATGAAAGACGGAAAAGGAATAAAGAAAAAAGGAAAAGAGCTTGCGAGTCAAAGAGTAGTAGTAGAAAATGTGATTGGCTTATTAAAAAGATTTAAAATTATAGCAGATAAATACTGAATAGACGAAAATGTTTTGCTTTAAGGTTCAATTTAATAGCTGGAATTTACAATCTGGATATGAGTTATGTAAGAGCCTGTTTAGAATCTTGGATAAATGAGGTAAAGTAGACATAGATTTAAAAAGAGGTATATCTATGCGAAAAAGTTATCCAAGCAACATAAGTCAAGAACAATTTGAAAAAATCAGACTAATACTGGAGAGTAGCAGAAAAAAACAAAACCAAGAAAGCTTACGAAGTATTTTGTGGAGTATTATACATACTGAAAAGTGGTTGCCAGTGGAGAAGGGATTTTCCAAGATGAGAAAACATACTGGAATAAAAAAATGCAGAAGAACCAAGTCTGCTGCAATTGGTCTTAAAAAAACTAGTTGGAAAGAACAGTGGTCGGAAAGAGCAAACCAGTTTCTGTATAATTGATTCTCAAAAATACAGATACTGCTGAAAAGAAAGGCTATGATGCTGGTAAAAAGATTTCTGGTATAAAACGCAGTTGATACGCAAGGTTTACCACACGCAATTCATGTAACAACTGCAGAAGCAACAGATCGCAGCAGTGCTGTGCAAATGGTTGCAAATGCTAGGGAAAACCTATAAAAACATATTATTTGATGCTTGTTATACTGGCAAAAATTTCGCAACTCAAATAAAAGCTACTATTGGTGCTACTGTTGAGGTAGTTAAGCGCAGTGAACTGCATTCTTTTGTTATATTGCCAAAAAGATGGGTTGTTGAGCGTTCTTTTGCTTGGTTAGAAAAGTGTAGATAACTGTGGAAAAATTACGAACGGAAGCTAGCCTACAGATGATCATTATCTCTTCTTATTTCTCTCTTGTTACGAAGATTCTAAACAGGCTCTAAGAGGTCTAATATAAAAACACTATTAGAATAAAAATTCTAATCTTTTAAATTTCCAAGACCCGCTTTACCAAACGTTGATTACAAAATACTATCTAGGTTATAGCGGTTGATAATTTTTTTGTAAATTTTCAACACATATTCTCTGATAGATATTTATATAAAATATCAATTCCTTCATTAATTTCCTTTTCAGTAATAATAAGTGGAGGTAAAATTCTCACTACTTGGTCTGATGTTGTGCCCATTGTAAGTAATCCGCGACTGCTTAACTCTTGCGCAAAGATTTGATTATCCATTTTAACTTTTATACCAAGCATCAATCCTTCCCCTCTTACTTCTTCTATTTCTGAAAATTCACTGGCTAACATCTGCAGTTTTTGTTTTAGATACTGACCTCTGACTTGTACTCTTTTTAAGAAACCCTCAGCAAGTAACAAATCAAGTACACAATTTCCTATTGAGGTTGCAAGCGGATTTCCTCCAAAAGTAGAACCATGCATTCCAAGAGAAATATATTGAGCAGCTTTCTCTGTTGCAAGACATACACCAAGAGGAAATCCACCTCCTATTCCTTTTGCAAGAGCACAAATGTCAGGTTCAATTCCTATATTCTCATATGCAAATAGCTTACCTGTTCTACCTGCACCACATTGTACGCAGTCAAAAAATAGTAATATATCATGTGCATAACATAATTGTCTTAAGTCCTTTAAAAACTTTCCATCTATAACTTTAATCCCTCCTTGTCCTTGTATTGGTTCTATAAGAACCACACCTATATTATTATTTAGAATTGCCTTCTTTACACTTTCTATATTTAAATCTACATTATCAAACCAATCTATGTAAGGGTTTAACAGTTCTGAAAACTTTCTTTTATCATTTGCAGCAGAAGTCATAAAAGTTCTACCATGAAATGCACCATAGAATGTCAAAGTTCTATAGTGATTTTTTTTACCTTTACCATTTTGGTAAGTTCTAGCTATTTTTAGACCACATTCTACTGCTTCTGATCCAGAATTAGCAAAAAAAACAGTATCAGCAAAGCTATTGTCTATAAGCTTTTTTGCAAAAAAGTCTGCAGAAGGTATAGCATAAGCATTTGATATGTGCCATAATTTTTCGTTTTGCTGTTTTAAAGTATTGATCAAGTGTGTATTAGCATGACCGAAGCTGTTGACTCCTATTCCAGAGTGAAAATCTATATAACGTTTACCAGAGGTATCATATAAATAAATACCTTGTCCATGAGAAAAACTGATGTTAATTGATGCGTAGACTGGTAGGGTAGGAGATATTGCCATAACGTATATATAAAAACTTAATTATTCATAACATAATATTATTATTTTATAATTGATATGTATATATAATGAATCAACATAAAAATAC
>NZ_JAZHPY010000074.1:0-5245 GCF_036711655.1 Wolbachia endosymbiont of Pentidionis agamae
TTTAATTGATCCGTCACACCTTCAAGCTCTGTAACCTCTGCAAGATGAGTGCTTTGTTTTTTATTTACTATCTTCCACATATAATCTACCCCAAGCTCAATTGTCTTACCATCTTTTTCTAAAATAGAAATTATTTCCTCTCGAAGATCATCTGTTGTTTGTGTGTTACTAGCTGTAGATATCATTAAACTCAAATGATTAATACGTTGCTCAATTATACTACCAAGTACTTCCATATTTTGAGCTTCATCAATTCTTAATTTTACATTCCTCGAAAACTTTTTGTACTCTCCAGTGTTCTTTATATTCTCCTTTGTACTCTCTAAGCACTTTTTATTTAGGGAAACAACCATTCTATCTATATTCACATTTCTTAATTTTTGAATGTCAATTCTACAAATTTCTCTTTCTTCTTCCTTTTTAAAGAGTTGATCATACTTATCTGTACTGGTATTTGCTGTTGCAATGCTTTTTCTTAACATTTTTTCTTGATATGAATCAATTTTCTTTTTTGATTCTTCTAATTTCTTTTTTAATACTTCCAATTTTTCTAATTCATCATCTTGTGTGTCATGATATACTCCAGAACAAAATAACTTTTCTTTATCTATCAAATTTACTGTAGTTGGCTCTTCTTCCTTACAATTATTCAATATACCTATTTTTGATTCAGCATCTTCTAATAATTTCCTATGCTTTTCTTTAATATTGCTGCATATTGCTAATAATTCTTCAAATTCTTGATCTTGTATCTTTTTAGATAACCTTTCCCTTAAAAAACGTACCTGAGATTCTAATTTAGTAACTTTATTTTTAAATTTTCTTAATTCACTCTTTGGCATATCACCCCTCACAATTTTTATGTATTATACATATAATAACATAGTTATAAAAATAACCAAAGCACTTTTTATTTAGATCTATACCCTAGTTACATATTTTAATCGCTTAATGCACTCATCTTTACTAAGAATTATCATAATATCTAAAATACTAGGTGCATCCATTATTCCAGTGATTGAAGCTCTGAGAGAGCGATAAATTTCACTTGGCTGGAAGCTATGTAACTTTATAAATTCCTTGATTTGACTAGATAAGTAGTCTTTATTCCAATCTTTATCATCTATGTCAAATAACACTGATATAAGTAGATTTATTATATCAAGATTAGATTTTATAACCAGAAGAGCCTCTTGACTATAATCTATAGGTAAATCTTTTATATAAAATTCAGCTAATTTTGGTAATTCATTCAAATAACATACCCTTTTTTTTAATTCTGTTAACCCTTGTGAAAGATAATACCTTTGCTTATCAGTTAATAACTGTCCGTCTAATAATGGAATCATTAAATTTATAATCTCCTCATTCTCCATGTTACTAATATAGTAATTATTTAAATGTTCTAATTTTTTAATATCAAATTTTGCAGGCCCGCGGCCAATATTTTCCAAATCGAACAATTTAATTGCATCTTCATCGCTAATAATTTCATCGTTACCATGACTCCATCCTAGCCTTAAAAGATAATTACGCATTGCAATAGGCAGCACTCCCATAGTCTTGTAATCACAAATACTAGTAACATTACGTCTTTTAGATAATTTATTACCATTTTCATCATGAATAAGTGGAATATGTGCAAAGTGTGGAACGTTCCAATCAAGTGCTTTATATATGAGAAATTGCTTAAAAGTATTAGTTAAGTGATCTGAGCCTCTAATTACATGTGTGATACCAGAATCATAATCGTCAACTACAACGGCAAAAATATAGGTTGGAGTACTGTCAGAACGAAAAATTATTATATCATCCAGCTCTGAGCTATTAATTTTGATCTTTCCATGTACTTTATCATCTATAATAATTTCTTCTGCTTCTGGAACTTTAAATCGCACAACAGGATTTAAATTTTTATCATTATTTACAATACATTTATGTTTTTTTTTATTCTTTATTTCTTTTTTCTCTTCTGCTTTACAGTAGCAATAGTATGCCTTTCCTTTCTCAACTAGAAGTTTTACTACTTCTGTGTGACGCTGAACCCTCTGAGATTGGTATACTATTTCTCCATCATGATCCATGCCAAGCCATTTAAGCCCATCTATAATCACGTTAATTGCCTCCTTAGTTGATCTTTTTTGATCAGTATCCTCTATCCGAAGTAAGAATTTACCGTTATTATGCTTAGCATATAGATAATTAAAAAGTGCAGTTCTAGCTCCGCCAATATGCAAATATCCTGTTGGTGATGGAGCAAAACGAGTGATTACACTTGGCATACATTTACCTTGAGACTTTATATAGATTATATAGAATGCCTAGTTATTTCTCAATAAAAGAAGCTCAATTCAGATTTTTATTAATAAAAGATTAAGAAGTTTAAAAAGATTTTTTATAAAATGTAATATTTTAGTGATTATCTTGATATATTAATATATATTATATTTTTATTATTAAATTTAGTAAAAATATGAGTATTACATATGAAAGTCTTTTGTATGATATCTATAAAAAATTCTTAAATAATCCAGATAGTGTGACAGAAGATGAAAAACATATAGTTGAAGTAGTTAAAAATGAATTGGTTGAGTTAGAATCATTAATTGAACAAATTAAGAAAGAAGAAGAGTGTCCTATCACACTGAAATCTATGATTGATCCTGTTAAGATAGTGTATGAAGATGATACAATATCAAATCATATATTTGAACATTATGCACTTAAAAAATGGATAAAAAATAGCAACACAGATCCAACAAACAGAAAACCTATTAAAGAAATAATATCTCTTAAAGAAGCAGTAATAAGAGAAGAATTATTTACTTTATTTAACGAAAAAGCTTCTGAAGAAACTAAAAATGTATTATCTAAAATCTTAGAAGAAAAGGAAAATGAGGTAGTTAATGAATTTCTCGATGCATTAGAACAATATGATAATGAGAAATTTAGAAAATTTCATGTAGCATTTCCATTTTTTCAAAACGCTAGTAATTTAGTTCTTAATCACGAAAGCACAATTGCTAAAAAAGTCGATGTTAATTCTAGAGATAAAAAATGGCAGACTATTTTACACAAAGCCGTTCAGGTTAGAATTAATGAATTTGTAGATACTATTATACAAAAAGGAGCTGATATTAATGCCAGAGATAGTAATGGAATTACCCCATTACACTATGCTATATTGAGTACAGATATAGAAATTACTACGCTCTTATTAGATAATGGAGCTGATATTAATAACAAAGCAAGTAACGGAAAAACCATTATCCAAAGTTCTATTTTGTGTGGTAATACAAAGAGTATAAAGTTTTTATTAGATAGAGGAGCCAATTTTTCATCATTAGATTATAAAGAATATAGAGTTCCGAAGTATAAAGGTACTGCGTATGAGAAGATAGTAAAAATATTGGATGATGAATTGCAAAGAAGATCTCAAGAAAATAGTAATGGAGTAAACAGTAGTAGAATAACAAATTCTTCAGCTGAACAACTAGCATCTAGAGAAGTTGATAGATAACTGTTGATTTCCATTAAAGAGATTGATTTTCCTTAAGGGAAACACTAAGAAAATCATTATAGTTCTATATGAGATAGTTTGTGCTATAATAAAAGTTTTTGATAGAAATGAAAGGTCTATATATAAAAACCTATGGATGCCAGATGAATGTGTATGATTCACTTTTGATGGAGAATATTGTAAAACCACTGGGATTTAAAGTTGTTGAAGTTCGTGAGGAAGCTGATTTGGTAGTATTCAATACATGCCATATCAGAGAAAAAGCTGCAGAAAAATTATACTCAGAACTTGGACATATAAATTTATTGCAAAAAAAGAAGAATATTACGGTAGTTGTAGCAGGATGCACTGCTCAAGCTGAAGGAGAGGAAATATTTAGAAGAGCACCTTTTGTTGACATAGTTGTTGGTCCGCAGAGTATTCATACTCTTCCTGAACTTTTAGTAAAAGCAAGTAGAAAAAAAGGCAACGTAATAAACATAGATTTTCCTGAAGTATCAAAATTTGATAATCTTCCTGACGCAGTAGATCAAGGATCATCAGTATTTCTCTCAATTCAAGAAGGGTGTGATAAATTTTGTACCTTTTGTGTAGTGCCGTATACGCGTGGGGCTGAATATTCAAGGCCAGTAAATAAAATATTTTGTGAAGCATTGAAATTGGTAAATAGTGGCGCAAAAGAAATCACTTTGCTTGGTCAGAATGTCAATGCTTATCATGGTGAGTGTGAAGGAAAAATTTTTAGCCTAGGAGAATTGATTAACCAGATTGCTAAAATTCCAAATTTGGAGAGAATCCGCTATACAACATCTCACCCAAGAGATATGCATGAATCTCTTTATTTGGCGCATAAGGAAGAGCAAAAACTTATGCCATTTGTCCACTTACCTGTACAGTCAGGCTCTGATAAAGTATTACGTGCAATGAATAGAAAGCATACTGTTTCTGAGTACTTGGATATAATAAAAAAACTACGAGATGCAAGACATGATATAGAATTCTCTTCTGATTTTATCGTTGGTTTTCCTGGAGAAACAGAAAGAGATTTTGAGCAAACTATGCAATTAGTAGAGCAAGTAAAATATGCTCAAAGCTACAGCTTTAAATATAGTCCTAGACCTGGAACTCCAGGTGCAGAAAGGAGCGATCAAGTACAAGAAGAAGTAAAAACAGAACGCCTATCTCGTTTACAAAAATTAATTAATGAACAGCAACTAAAATTTAATCTCAGTATGATAAATAAAACTTTACAAGTATTATTTAGCGATAGAAAAGGTAAATATAAGAATCAAATTATAGGAAAAAGTGAGTATATGCAGTCTGTATGCATAGATGATCCTAAAAATGAATACCAGAACCAGATATTAAACATAAAAGTCCTAGATGCCAGACAAAACAGCTTGATTGGAGAGATTAAGGAATAAACCTAAACAATACCAATAAAATATTTATTTTTTATTAAGAAGAGTGTATGGGGTAGAAAATATTGCTTCCTGAGTTTCGCCATTACCATTATAATATAGAAAATCCAGTAAAAATCTCAAAAATATTCAGTTTAAGCTGGATATCTAATTCTTTTACAGAAAAATAAATTTATTCTCAAAAAGTACTTGAGATATTATAATACATAATTTATTAATTAATGAGGCAAATTTTATGAGTGAAAATAACAAAAAATTATTTAAAGCAATTCAAGACAATAACTTAACAGAAGTTAAGAGATTG
>NZ_JAZHPY010000075.1:0-5089 GCF_036711655.1 Wolbachia endosymbiont of Pentidionis agamae
AAATTATTAATAATCTCTTGTTATTATAAAGCATACTTATAAAAAGTCAATAATCTTACTCAACTGCATCTGATAAATATACACAAGTCAACGAAGTAAATATATATGCTTGCAAAACTGCAACAAATATTTCAAACCCTATTAGGATAATTATAAATAAGAAAGGTATAGGAGTTAAAAATACATTCATATTAGTAACAAATCCTGCTATTACCTTAACAATTGTATGACCTGCAACCATATTTGCTGCAAGCCTAATAGATAAACTGATTGGCCTTGCTAAGTAAGCAAACAACTCAATAAAAATTATCATAGGTGCAAGCCACAATGGTGTACCTTGAGGTAAAAATACACGTAAAAACTCTATTTTTTTTTCTTTAAACCCAATAATCGTGACATAAAAGAAAACTATTAAAGATAGTGCTAATGTTACTATTATTTGGCTTGTTACAGTAAAACTATAAGGTAACGGCAATATACCAATTAAATTACAAGATAAAATAAACATAAATATTGTAAAGACTAGAGGAATATACCTTAAACCTTCAGCGCCAGCATTATTTTCTATTATTGAAACAACGAACTCGTAAATGTATTCTACAGAAGACTGCAAATATCCAGGTATCAACTCTTTTTTTCTCATACCAAGTAATAAAAATATCACAATAGATAGCACAGACAATAACATAAAAAGTGAAGAATTAGTAAAATCTACATTATACCCAAATAAAGTAGGAAGCTTTATTATTGTAAATACCCTAAACTGTTCTAATGGATTTAATCCCATTACCTTATTATAATATAATAAATATAAGCTATGTTATTTTTCTGAATTAGTCAACATCACATATGTACAGAATGAATGTTGCTAAACAAAAATAACTACATTTAAGATAATATTTGTGTATTAATGCCTTTAAAAAATTCCAACTATAGATGCTGTCCACAATATCTTTTCCTTAATAGCTCAAATTTCTGGAATAGCTTACGACTACCCTTAAAATATTGAACTAACTTGGATAGAGCCATGCTTAGAGGCACAGAGATCAGCATATGGTCAGGGGTAATATTGCCACTCATATCTACATAATTTGCAGTACATATCTCTCTAATAATTTCTCTAGCACGAACTGCTATTTTGTCTGTTAGTACTCTATACCTATATTTTGATTTTGTACAAAATACAAATGGTACTTCAAATCAAACATACTGTAGGAGCTATGCTTGTAATCCATACTAAAAACACTAAGTAATTATACTAAAGTGTTCGCCTTAAGGCGATGGCGTTAACCCACCCACCTAACTACATAAAACCTTCATTCCGAAAAAGAGATATAATCAGCAAACTGAGGTTAGATTATTTTAAGCATTTTTATGAATTTCTATCATCAGCAAAAGATAAAAAACACCTAGCCTCAGTTATACTTCACTCAACTACACTAAATAGAAAAGCTATCACCACAACCACACTTAGATTTAGCAAGGCTATTTGTTATTTTGAACCTAGACCCTGCAAGATCTTCAGTGTAATCTATTGTTGAATTCTTTAGGAAATTCACTGAACAATTATCGACCACTACAATAGGAGACCCTTTGTTATCATGAATAATTATGTCTTTGTGGTTACGAGCTTCATAATTTTCATTGTCTTCATCCTCTTCATCAAAATCATCATCATCAAAATCATCATTTTCGTCATCATCAAAACTGTCAAAGTCGTTACATTTTACTTGATCCATGAGGAAAGTGTATTTAAACCCAGAGCAACCACCTCCGGAAACAGCAATACGCAAAGCAGAATTTTGATCATTTTCTTGCATAATTAGAAAATGAATCCTTTTTAATGCACTTTCTGTAAGGTTAATATTATAATTCATTGACATAGCCATACCATTAATTATTAAATATAATTATATTCGCAAATTTTACATGTCAAATAATAATTTTTTATTAAGCTATGCATCTGACCCCAAAAAAACAAAGGGCAGATATAAAAAAGAAGAGGAGGATGAATATCGAAACTGTTTTGAGCGTGATAGGGGTCGTATAATTCATTCTAATGCATTCAGAAAATTGGAATATAAGACACAAGTTTTTATGAATTATACGCATGATTATTACCGCACCAGACTTACTCATACCTTGGAAGTTGCACAAATTGCAAGATCTATCGCGCGTAGACTTCATGTAAATGAAGATATCACAGAATGTATCGCCCTTGCTCATGATCTTGGACATGCACCTTTTGGCCATACTGGAGAAGATGCGCTGAATATATCAATAAAAAAATTAAATCTTGAGGTTGATGGAATTGAATTTGACCACAATGTACAGTCTATAAGAATTTTAACTTACCTCGAACAAAAACACGCTGATTTTTATGGAATGAATTTAAGTTGGGAAATTATTGAAGGTATAGCAAAACATAATGGACCACTTCTTGGTAAATATTCTTTATTCCCTACACATAATAGGCTGTTATTAGAATACAACGAAAGATATAATCTAAAACTTGAAGAATTCTCCAGCGCAGAATCACAGATTGCCGCAATTTCTGATGATATTGCTTACAGTGTGCATGACATAGATGATGCTTTAAGAGCAAATTTAATTAAAACAGAGGATTTGCTTGCCATTCCTTTGATTAGAGAAATATTTATAAAGATAAAAGATAGGTATTCCAATATATCTTTAAGTCAAATTATACATAAAGCATTGAGCAATATAATAAGCACATTAACAAATGATGTTGTATTTCAAAGCATAAAAAATATCAAAGATTATAATATACAAGATGTAGAAGATATAAGGAAATTATCTCAGCCAGTCATAACTTTCTCAGAGGAGATAAGGAAGGCTATTGTAGAAATCAAAAAATTTAATATGGAAAAAATATATAAACATTATAAATTAAATAGGACTATGAATAAAGCAAGACGTATGATAGAAGAATTATTTAAATGCTTTTACGAAAATCATAACCTACTTCCAACTGAATGGAAAGAAACTATAACTAGATCTCCAAATATAGTAGAACGTTTAACAGTAATATGTGATTATATATCAGGAATGACCGATAGGTTTGCTATACACGAGCACAGAAGAATATTCGACACTTCATATGAAATGACTTCTTTTTAGATGCCTGATAATTATTTTATGAAGGTTGCATTACAACTAGCAAAAAAAAACTTGGGTAATGTTGCACCTAACCCTGCAGTTGGTTGCGTGATTGTGAAAAATAATATGATTATTGGTAAAGGATATACTGGAATTGGTGGACGTCCTCATGCAGAAGTATTTGCTTTGCAGAGTGCCCAAGAAACTCATGGTGCAACAATGTATACAACTCTTGAGCCATGCTGTCATTACGGAGTCACAAATCCTTGTACCATGGAAATAATTAAGTCAGGAATAAAAAAAGTGGTTATTGCAGCGACTGATCCAGATAAAAGAGTTTCAGGAAATGGTATCAAAATCCTAAAAGAAGCAGGAATTGATGTAACATATGGTATTATGAAGGAAGAAGCAGAAAAGTTAAATATAGGATTTTTTTATGTACAAAAATTAAATAGGCCATTTATTGCTTGTAAAATTGCAACAACTCTTGATGGGAAAATTGCAACAGCTACAGGTAAAAGTAAGTGGATCACAGCTAATCAAACAAGAAACTGGGTACATAGATTGAGAGCAGAATACGATGCAATAATGATAGGGAGTAATACTCTTACAACCGATGATCCATTACTAACGTGTAGACTGCCTGGTCTTGAAAATCGATCACCAATAAGATTTATTGTAGACAGCCAAAACAAGTTAAGAAAGGATCACAATATTGCAAAAACTGCAGAAAAAATAAAAACTTGGGTTATTACAAATAAAAAAATACAAGAAATAGAGAATATTAGTTATTTAACAGTTGATTCAAATAACATAGGTAAAGTTTGCTTAAGAAATACGATGTTTAACATTGCTACAAAAATTGGAGTAACTAGGCTACTCGTAGAGGGTGGTGGCATACTAATCACAGAGTTATTAAAACACCAGCTGATTGATAGGTTAATAATATGTCGTAGCGGTAAAATTTTAGGTAATGATGCAATTCCATTTATCACAGATTTAAAACTTCATTCTATCAATGAATGCTATGAGTTCGAAAAAGTAGAAATAATAGATTGCAGTAATGATGTAATAGAGATATGGGATAACCCTTAAGTTAAAACACTCCTGAAAGATATTAGGCTTCTCTGTTTCTGATATTTTTCTTATTTTTAACCTACAATTTTCCATTAATTAGGTATTTTCTTATACTCTGGAACATAATGGCTCATTTCATTGATTGCATTGATTATATCATTTCTTTTTATTTCAATTGCTATGTCAAGAGGCGATTTTAATTCGTTATTCAATACATCAGGCTCTGCACCATGCATAAGAAGAAACCGTACTGTATCTATTTTTCCCTTTTTAACTGCATAGATTAGTGGAGTGTCACCAAGTTTGTTTTTTAGTTCTAATACTTCTTTAGTTGTAAAATCCATTTCTTCTAATTTATCCATTATGCTTTCAATACAAAGAATATTATCTTCTGATATACAATAAAAAAGTTGTTTTACATAATCAGTGATATATATTTCTGTTGGTAAATGCTGATTCATATCATCATAGTGCCTTTTATGTATGTATTTACTTTGTTTTTCTTTATGCTTCCATTTTGGAATACTTTTCTTTTTTGAAGCTCTCCATTTTTTATTTGGCTCTTTTTGTTTTGTGTTATTTTCATTTCTAGAATTTTCAGCTTTAGTATCATTCTGTTTTAGGATATTTTTTATTTCTGACGCTTTATCAAAATCTTCTATTTTATCAGCATCATTTTTTTTCTGAGATTGCAAATCTATTAAATCATTGGATGCTGGTATATCCTTATCATTGGATGGTAGACTACTACTTATTATTTCTTTTTTTTCTTTCTCTTCTTTCACCAATTCTTCATTTTTACTTAGTAAATCACCTAATGGTGTCTCCTTTTGCAGCTGTTTATCCTCAGATATATTATTTTCTTTGTGCTTTTCATCATTTTTTAAAATTA
>NZ_JAZHPY010000076.1:0-5056 GCF_036711655.1 Wolbachia endosymbiont of Pentidionis agamae
ATTTGCTAATGTATTCAAGAAGCAGTGGAAAAATTTACCTTTAGCAATCAAGAAACGATATGTCAATCGTTCTTATAGTAACGATGTTGTCACAGTAAAGGGTAAACTAAATGTACACTGTTCATGGGTGATTTACCTATTAAAACCATTACTAAAAATATTTAATACATTAGTGCCATATCAAGGAAAGGATATACCAGTAACTGTAAATTTGACAAGTAAATCAGATTCTAATTTATTACATTTCAACCGTACTTTTTACTTTCCTCATAAAGAATATCACTTCCGCTCTCGTATGATGGTTATGAAGGACAATAGTGTTATAGAATTTATGCGCTTTAATTTAGGTTGGCATATGAATTATTTTTACGATGGAAAAAAGGTGATAATGGAACACAGAAGATATGTGTGGAAAATATGCAAATTTCTCATTCCATTACCACTCTCTTTAATTTTAGGAAAAGGTTATGCAGAAGAAGAAGCATTATCAGATAATGAATTCAGAATGTATTTTGAGATAAGACACAAATTATTTGGTAAAGTATATGGTTATGATGGAAATTTCATTATAAGAGAAGATCAGGATCGAAAAGATGAATAAAAAAGTACTCGTATTGGGGAGTTATGGAAATTTTGGAGAAAGGATATCTTTTTCACTTGCTAAAACAGGTATTAATGTTATCCTTGCAGGGCGCAGCAAAGAAAAAGTTAGTGAATTAAAAGAGAAGATAAAACTAATAAGTCCAAATTCTAAAATAGAAAGTGCAAGTTTTGATGTAACATGCGAATTAGATTTATTAGCAAAGTTAAAACCATTTGTAGTAATCAATACTTGCGGACCTTTTCAATCTTCTGATTATTTAATTGCTAAAGCATGTATAAAATACAAAATACATTATATTGATCTTTCAGATTGTAGAGATTTCGTAAACAATATTCATACCCTTGATAAGGATGCAAAAGATAGTGGTGTGCTCATAGTAAGCGGAGCTAGTACTGTACCTGGACTATCATCAGCGGTTTTAGAAAAATATAAAGAAGAATTTTCTAAAATTGAATCACTGATTTTTGGAATAACTATTGGAGGTAAAATAAAACGAGGTCTTGCAACTACAAGATCCATTCTTTCTTATGCAGGTAAATTGTTAAAACCTTATCCAGGTTGTACTAAATGTTATGGTTGGCAGGATACATATAGACAAGATTATCCAGAGCTTGGAAAACGTTGGATGGCTAGCTGTAACGTACCTGACCTCGATTTACTACCTAAATACTATGGAATTCAAAAAATTAGATTTTCTGCAGGAATGGAAAGTAGCATACTGCATTTAGGAATATGGTTTATATCTTGGCTAGTTAGGTTAAAGATATTTAATAAGCTTGATAGATATGCAAAGCATTTACTTTATATGAGCAACTGGTTTGATTGGCTAGGTACACAAAATAGTGGTATGCATATGCTAATTAATGGTAAGGATGCTATAGGTAATCAAAAAGAAATACAGTGGTTTATTGTTGCAAAAGAAGGCCATGGGCCGCAAGTTCCTTGTGTTCCAGCTATTTTACTTGCTAAAAAACTCATTGATGGAAGCATGAAAAAAAAAGGTGCTACTCCATGCATTGGATTAATAATGTTAGAAGAATATATTCAGGAACTTCAAGAATTCCAAATTAAACAATACATTATAAGTAAAATGGAGTGTAAGATTTAGCAAGACAATTACATACAGTTTGTTGCTGTAATTTTAATTTGACAATATAATCTTACATTAAACAAGTATTGTATGTTAGATTTTTCTTTAATATCCATAGTCCTACTGACATCTCCAATTTTAATATTAGTATTATTTTTTCTTATAAAAAGGGTGTTTGTATCACAAAATCAAAAATTAATAAAATCTTTAAAAAAAGTTGTCGAGCAAATTAACAAATTAGAACCAGAAATGCAGAATTTATCAGATCAGGATTTGATAAATAAAACTGAAGAATTTAAGCAAAGATTAAAAAATGGAGAAACACTAGATGATCTTTTAGTGCCTTCATTTGCTTTAGTAAGAGAAGCTGCAAGAAGGTTCTTGAATATGCGTCACTTTGATGTTCAGTTGATAGGTGGAATAGTGCTTCATAAGGGTATGATAGCAGAAATGAAAACAGGTGAAGGTAAAACATTAGTTGCAACTCTAGCTGCATATTTAAATTCACTAGAAGGGTGTGGGGTATATGTTGTAACTGTTAATGATTATCTTGCAAAACGAGATACAGAATGGATGAATAAGCTATACAATTCTTTAGGTATTTCTGTTGCATTCATTACAAATAACTTAACAGATGAGCAAAGAAAAAAAGCTTACAATGCAGATATTGTATATTCTACAAACAATGAATTAGGGTTTGATTATTTGCGTGATAATATGAAATTTTCTGCAGTTGATACAGTGCAGAGAGGATTTAATTATGCAATAGTAGATGAGATAGACTCTATTTTGATAGATGAAGCACGTACTCCTCTTATTATCTCAGGCCAAGCTGAAAAAAATGATCAAATCTATGAGCAAATAAATAAGATAGTTATAAAACTTACTGATACAGATTATGAACTAGACGAGAAAAGTAAGACAGCTTTTCTGACGGACAATGGTATTTCAAAAGTGGAATCATTGCTAAAAGCTAACAATTTAATATCTGAAAACTCTTCATTATATAACGTTGAAAATATTATTATGACACATTATATAGATCAATCCCTACGTGCACAGAAATTATTTATTCTCAATAAAGATTATATTGTCAAAAATGGCAGGATAGTAATTATTGATGAGTTTACTGGACGTATGATGGAAGGAAGAAGATACTCAGATGGTTTACATCAAGCACTTGAGGCAAAAGAAAATCTTGAAATTCAACATGAAAATCAGACTTTAGCTTCAATTACATTTCAAAATTACTTTCGTATGTATAAAAAACTTTCTGGTATGACAGGAACAGCTGCAACAGAAGCTGAGGAATTCTTAGATATATATGGACTAAAAGTAGTAAAAATTCCGACTAATATGGCTGTACAAAGAATTGATATGAATGATGAAATCTATGGTACAGAAAAAGAAAAATATAATGCTGTGTTAAAATTTATCAAAGAGTGTAATGAACGCCTTCAACCAGTACTTGTTGGTACAGTGAGTATTGAAAAGTCAGAAAAACTTTCAGAGCTTTTACACCGTCATTCTCTAAACCATTCTGTACTCAATGCACGCTATCACGAGCAAGAAGCTTATATCATAGCACAAGCAGGTATTCCTGGAAGAATTACAATAGCAACAAATATGGCTGGACGTGGTACTGACATTCAACTTGGAGGAAATGCAGAAATGCTTGCAAAGCATGAGCTAAATAAAATAAAAAATGCTGTTGAAAAGGAAAAGAAATATCAAGAAATACTTGAGAAAGTAAAAGTAGATAAAGAGATCGCTATAAAAGCTGGTGGCTTGTGTGTGGTCGGTACTGAAAGGCATGAGAGCAGAAGAATAGATGATCAACTTCGTGGACGTTCTGGTAGACAAGGTGACCCTGGTTTATCAAAGTTTTTTCTATCACTTGAAGATGATTTACTAAGAATCTTTGGTTCAGGTAAGATGAGAAGTTTCCTTCAAAAGTTAGGCCTACAGGATAATGAAGCAATATATCATCCTTGGATTAATAAAGCACTGGAAAAGGCACAAAAAAAAGTCGAGACAAGAAATTATGAAATAAGGAAATCTTTGATAAAATTTGATAATGTTATTGATAGTCAACGTAAGGTTATTTTTGGGAAGAGAAATAATATTTTAGAAAATCAAGCTTATGATATATCAGAAATATATAATAAATTAAACGACAAAATGATAGAAAAAGTTACTCAAGGCGGTTATTGTGAAGATTATATTGAAGATATTATAAAAGAATTTAATCAAACATATGGGATACTTCTTATTAGTGAAGATCTATTAAAATGTTCTATTAAAGAGGAAATGTTGCTTTATATAAATAATAGAATAAAAGAATTCTTTAATCAAAAAGAAAGATATTTCAATGTTCAACATGATACGGATTTATGGAGATCTATAAAAAAACAAATACTGATTATGTCACTTGACCATTTATGGAGAGAACATCTTTCAACTTTGGAAATTTTAAAACAAAGCATAAGTTTGCGTGCCATTGGGCAAAAAGATCCTTTGAATGAATTTAAACGTGAAGCTTTTTTAATATTCGAATCAATGCTTGAAAAGTGGGACGAGTTGACTATTCAACGTTTAGCTAATTTCAAGCTTACAGATAGTCAAGGCTTTAATGTGTCACATAATAAACATTTAAATATATCAAGAAATGATAAATGTCCATGCAATTCAGGAAAAAAATACAAGCACTGCCATGGATTGATAACGGCAGCAAAAAATAAAGTGATACAAAATGAAGAAATTATTTAATTAAGATCCTTCGAAATTTAATTTTTTTAAAATCTTATTTTCTAAGTCTTTCATTATTATCTCTTCCGCTTCTTTGTGATGATCATAGCCAAGTAAATGCAAAAGCCCATGCACAAGCATATGTGCTGTGTGGTCAAGAATTCGTATAGAGTATTCTTTCGATTCTCTTTCTATCATGTCTACTGAAATTGCTATGTCCCCTAAGTGAAATTGGTCAGATGTTTCTTCTCCAGAAGCGAAAGAGAGTACATTTGTTGATTTATCAACTTTCCGATATTTTAAATTAAGGCTATGTAAAAATATATCATCTGCCATTGCTACAGATATACTAGGTTTTAAATGTAAAATTCCTAACTCTTCTAGAAAAACATTTATAATACTTACAACAAATTTTCTTGGACGCTTAAGTACTTTATACCACCTTTTATCAGAAATATTTATTTCTATAGAACTTGCTACATAAATCATCAATAATTTAGAAAAGATAGCTTTAAGTTATTGATTTACTGTTCTCTAAAATTTTTGCAACTATTTTTTTATTTTCCAAAATTGGAAAACATATATTTTCAAAAATGGAATAATGGAGAAGAACC